>CALCTI010000091.1 GCA_937894105.1 uncultured cyanobacterium | reverse complement strand
TAGTCTTTTTTGTTTTGAAAGGGCGTGTATTCCCCACTGTATAAGGCTTCTGGCTTTTAATTGATGACACGCCCTAGGTATCCCCTACTCTCGGCGAATCAAATGTTCCAGGGTGGCTTCTTCAATCACCTCTAAATCGTCTGCGTCCCGTTGCCTTGATGGCGTATCGGGCAGCACCCGCACGCGGATATAGCGTAAACCGTTGGCCCCTTGCAGGGATTCGATTTCGCCATAGTCTCGCTCGGGAGCAATCAGCGCCTCCCGGGTCAAATACCGCAAATATTCCTTGTATTCCAGCATTTCATCGTCGGTGGCATACACGATGGTGAGCTGCCCCGGCTGGGTGATGCGATCGCCCGTTGCCGCATCCCGCGCCTTGTCGATGCGCTTTTTTACAATTTCGTAGCGGGTATCGCGGGTGCCTCGCACGTTGAATAACTTTTCGGTGGTTTCATCGTGCACAATATCCACCGGGGTGCCTTGGGTTAGCACCAGGTGGGTAAGCTGCCACTGGTTGTCGTAGTGTTTTTCAATGCGGAACCCGGTGCGGGCACAGGCGCACATGGCTCGCAGTTGTTCGTAGCGGAGATTTTGTAAATGGAACGGGGTCATGCCTGGGGCGATCGACGCTCCGGCATAGATCATATGGTCCAGCCCGTCGGTGGCGTCCACGTCGCAATAATGGGCGGTGATGCCCTGCATGCGTACTTGCCAGCGATCCCAAGTTTTGCGTAGGGCCCGATTAATGCTGCCAATGGTGGCGTCATATTTGCCCTGGGCTCGATAAACGCTTTGGCGCTCCTCATCCCATGCCTCTCGGTACGCCATCACAACCTGGTTAACGGTGTCGTCAAGGTGAGCCAAATAGTCTAAATGCACCTCAAAATTGCGCTGGAGAAACTGGACGCCTTTCACCTCTGCCTCAACGGTGACCCCCATTTCAATTTCGTGTAAATATTCCGCCGTATCCTGGCGAAGCTGGTGCAGCAGCGGCCAATCCTGCACCGTACATGCCGTGTCTAAGGTGGCGATCGCCAAGCGAAATTGGGTCAATAAATCGGTCTGAATTGCCAAATCCCGCCCCAGGGACGATCCGCGCAAATCAGAAATGCCGTACAAGGGATACACATCTGCAAACACCAGAGGCTCGGGCTTCAGTCCCCAGCTCCGCCGCTCCGCTTCCTGGGCAAATCGCCAGGTCACCGCTGGATGAATATGACTAAAGCGCGCTTGGGCGGACTCGCGCAGGGCGGCTGTGAGCGCCGGGGAAAGGCGATAGGCGCGGTCCTTATCCAGGCGATCAAAATGATGGGGAAAACGGCTGGCTAGCCCCACAACGCCCCCGGAAAGTTGTTCAATCGAGCATTGGGCGTCGTTGTTTTCCCGGTTCAGGCTTAGGGGAATCAGCAGCACGGAGCGCATCCCCAAATCTAGGAAGTACTGCTCTAGGACGCTGGTGGCACCGTGGGCAATATTGGCAATGATCACCGGTTCGCAGGCGGCGATCGCCCGTAAAAACTCCGACTCCGTCCCGTCCGGCACCAGCAGGTGAGACACCTCTCGCGGGCAATCTTTGGCGGTGCGGGAAATTTGCACCTGGTCACCATCGGTGCGCAGCACAAACCCCTGATCGGCGCGGAAAATATGGCGCAAAATCTGCCCCACCTGCTGAAATTTCTCCAGGTGCAAAATCGATTTTCCGTTGAGCAAACACTTGGTCAGGTCATACATCCGCTCGCGAATCGTGACCTCCACCGCCTCCAAAAATAGCCAGCCGCTCACCTCATAGTTTGCTAAATCAAACTGCTGCTCCAAATCATCGAGGGACGCCGTTTCGCGATCGCAAGCCCAGTCGGCCACTGGGTCCCTAACCCCGTCCCGACAGCGTACCCGCAGGGGGCCGGGCTGGAGCCATCCATGGAAATATCGCCGGTGCTTCTGGGAGCGATCGCCATGCAGGACCACCCGCTGGGGCTCATCTAGCCAGCGCAAAATTCGCGGATCCTCAGGATGATAAGACGCCCACACTCGGCAAAAGACCTGGCGACGATACCAGCGCTCAAAGGAGAAACCGTGGGTCATGCTCAGAATTTCCGGCAATGCCACCTGCCCCAAGGCGATTAAGCTCGTGTCGCTGGTGTTATGGTCCCCGCTGGCGGTATCTTGGACATCGACGCTTTGGGGGGCACTGTTTTGAGCCTCGAACTTTTGGGGATGGGAACCGTCGGGCGGCTGAATGTCTAGGGCCTCACAGCAGGTGGCGTTGGCGGCCAGTACGGTGAGGCTTTCCGGGGCGATCGCCGCCATTAAACTGTGGCTGTAGCGCGGCAGGTGGGAAAAATCCGTGATGGCAGCCGTGTGATTCACGAGCGCTGCGGAGTTTGACTCGGAATCATTCGCGACAATGGAAGGAAGAGACGGTGAAGTGGACCTGTTCATTGTCTGAGGTTGTCGAAACGGTAGGAAAGAGCACCCTGGGCGACGCAGGGGGGTAAGGCAAATAAGCCCTAAGAGAATTAGCGTAGAACAATATCTTAAGGATTATTTTTACCTCTGGTGCCTTGATGCTAATGTGCTTTTTAGAAATTTGGGGGCACATCAAGGGAAATTTAATGGCACAACCCCCTATGTTCAAGGCGGTTTTTTAAGGCGGGCAAAAAAGTCTGAGGAGGTGACGGTGAATAGGGTTAGCGTCGGGCGAGTGGGGGCGATCGCCGCCAACGTGGTTCGAGAACAGTGGCGCGCTAAGGTGTCCTATTTCCTCGCAGCCTATGGACTGGTGTTGGTATTGGCATTGGCGCTGCTACCGGAAATTGCTGCCGGAAATACCACGGGCAAAATTCTGCTGGATATTGTCCTGGCCGGAGCTAGCCTTATGGGGCTGGCGGTGGCTGTGTTTACGGGCACGCGGCTGCTGGATCGGGAAATTGAGCGTCGCACTATTTTACTGTCCATTGCGAAGCCCCTAAGCCGCACCGAATTTATCTTGGGCAAACACCTGGGACTGTCGGTGGTGTTGATTGTGGTTGCTCTGGCGGCAACGGGCATGGGACTTGTGGCGCTGTTGCCCACGGGGCAGGTGGAAAATTTAGACTGGGAGGCCATTGGGGTAACCACCATTTTCGCCCTGGTGGAGCTGGTTCTCCTGGCGGCGATCGCCCTCCTATTTAGCGTCATCACCAACGGCATTTTGGCCTCCGGGTTAACCTTGGCGGTCTATTTTATGGGACACCTTAGCCAGGACCTGCTTACCATTGGCGTCCAGCTAGATACCCCCTGGCTACGCCGCCTAACGGAGATTCTGTACATCATTCTTCCTGATTTGGAGCGTCTCAATCTGAAAAACTTGGCGGTTTATGGCATCCTCCCCGACGTCGGCACCTTAGGGCTGAACGCCCTTTACGGCGCAGGCTACACAGTCATTGTGTTGTGTTTGACCACCTTTATTTTTGCGCGGCGGGAGTTTTAACCTTTAGGCTCTCGAACCCACAAAAACCTTTAATCAGGGTCGGTGGGGGACTTTCAACCTTTAAGTCTCACAGCAATAACTTCGGGACTAGGAGAAATAGCCAGATCTCCTCAATCCTCTCTTTTAGCTAGGGGCTGTCATCAATTAAATCTCAAGTTCAATAGCTGCAAGGGTTTCAGCCCCTAGTATTTTTTATTTGAAAGGGCGTGTACTTCCCACTGCGCGAGGCTTCTGAAATTTAATTGATGACACGCCCTAGGGCGAGGCTTCCTTTTTTATTTTTACTTCTTTAATCCTTACTTTTTTCTATCACCATGGGCGACGATTTAGACCGTATTTTTGACTGTGTTGTCATTGGCGCAGGTCCCGGTGGCGCAACGGCGGCGATCGCCCTAGCCCAAAAACAGCGATCAGTGCTGCTGCTAGAGAAAGACTCCTGGCCGCGCGATCGCCCCTGTGGCGGCGGTGTTGCTCCAGCCGCCGGACAATATTTCGACTTTGACCTGTCCCCAGCAGTCACCAGCACCCTGACCCAACTGCGCCTGAGCTGGAAATTCAGCGATCTGGTGGATGTGGACGTGCAAACGGCCCAGCCCCTATGGTCCGTTAATCGCCGAATTTTTGACGATTTTTTAGTGCAGCAGGCGATCGCCCAGGGTGTCACCTTTAAGGACAATTGCCCCGCCACCCGCGCCCAACACAGCGGTGATCATTGGACTATTACCACCCCCACCGGCACCTTCTCCGCCCGTTACCTCATCGGTGCCGACGGTCCCACCGGTCCTAGCGCCCGCTGGTTAAATCTCGATCCCCCCGATACCCATTTGGGAGCAGCGCTGGTGGCTGACGGTGTGGTGGGCGATTGCGCCTATTTTGAATTAGGAGCGGTAAACAACGGCTTTGTGTGGGCGCTGCCAAAGGGGGAGCAAACCTGGCTGTGTGCCGCCACGGTGCGAGGAAAAGATGTGAAAGAAGCCAAGCTTCAGCAAATCCTCAAATACTTTGCCAAACACTTAAAAGTCACCCCCACCGACCAGTTTCAGGGGATGCCCCTGCGCCTATGGGACGGCGATCGCCCCCTCCACGGCAACCAAGGACTTTTAGTCGGAGACGCCGCCGGCGTCTCCGATCCCTTCAGCGGTGAAGGGGTTCGCCAAGCGATTTATACCGGAAC
This sequence comes from uncultured cyanobacterium, assembly GCA_937894105.1. Lineage (GTDB taxonomy): Bacteria > Cyanobacteriota > Cyanobacteriia > CACIAM-69d > CACIAM-69d > CALGDE01. The sequence continues at coordinate 1,576 of CALCTI010000091.1, read as the reverse complement.
GGAAGCGGCTAAAGCCATTGATAGTGCTTTGGCAGGGGAGATGGAGGCAATCGCCAACTACAGCCAAACCATTGCCCAAGAACTGGGCAGCGATCTCGCCTGGGCCCAGCGCCTAACCAGCCTATTCCACCGTTTCCCCAAGCTCGCCTATAAAATTGGCACCCGGCGACCATCCGTTAAAACCTACATCGGCAAAATGATGTGCGGCGATATGAGCTACAGCTACGTGGCCCAGCGAGCCATTCGGCGCATCACTGCCGGCTTAGGCAACCTAATTCCAGGGCTGAATAAGTCTTAAATCCATAGGTCTTGCAGCTTAAAGGAAAGGAATATAACTGTAAGCACCTTGCATTTATCCTCCACACCGACCTGCGTAGGGGACTGACATGTGCTTTCCAGACTTGCCCTCCACAGGCTAATCTTGGGACAAGATAAGTGGATCCACCCTATGTGGATCACGGTAGTGTGAAATTGAGATCCATTGGACCTGTCCACACCTTCCCCAAACACTTATAGAGTCTACTGGTGCAGATTTTTTTCACTTAAAGCACCTTTAAGTCTTCTACCTCGTCGCATCTCCTCGTTGTTTTGTTGGCATCCTACTTAAACCTCGGCTTCTGTTGTGTCAACTTTCTCCCAAAGTCTTTTGCCCTTGACCTGACGCTAGCAGCGTCTAGTAAAGTCATATTATTGAAAGTTAGCGACAGGGCTGTAAAACTTTAGCTAAGGATAGGCAAAATAAGGACAGGCAGAACTTAAAAGGGCTACCTTGCCTGAACTATTGCTCAACGGCTTTTGTCTCTAGCCCTTTTGCCTGTCGGCTGTCAATTGTCCCCCTTGGCACTGGTTTAGTCTCCGCTCCAGCCTCATCTCGCTACCACTCCCCGCACTTTCCAGGGTTATGGAATTGTTTAATCTGGACACATTTTCGGCCAAACCCAGTAGTAAGGCTGCCGCTGCTTCAACGTCGTCATCGAAGGGCGAAGAAGAAAGCTACACGGTTCTTGCTGTGGATGATACGCCGTCTAATTTGCATCTAATTAAGCGGATTTTGCGTCGCCAGTCTCGGCTTTCGCTCGTTACGGCTAACAGTGGCCATGCGGCCCTTGATGAGGTGCAGAAGCAATCCATCGATTTAATTTTGATGGATATGATGATGCCTGGGATGGATGGGGTTGAAACCTGTAAGGAGATTCGAAAGCTTGAGGCTTACGAGCATATTCCAATCATTTTCATGACGGCGCTGGATGATACGTCGTCTAAGGTGCAGGGGCTGGCGGTGGCGATGGATTATTTGGTCAAGCCCTTTGATGCGGATGAGTTTCTGGCGCGGATTTATTTGCATTTGCGCCTTTTGAGTTTGACGCGCCAGCTACAGGTGCGCAATCAGCAGCTACAGCAGGAAATTCAGGAGCGGGAGCTGGCGGAGACCCAGCTTCAACGTCGTAACCGCCGCTTGGTTTTGTTGAACGACATTGTTGATGATATTCGGTCAACGCTGGAGCCGAAGGATATTTTGGCGGTGGCGGCGACGAAGATTGGTCGGGCGCTGGAGGCTGATTATTGCTGTATTTAT
>CALCTI010000090.1 GCA_937894105.1 uncultured cyanobacterium | reverse complement strand
TTCAAAACAAAAAAGACTAGGGGCTGAAACCGTCACAGCGAGAGGCTTTGAGGTTGAAATGATGACAGCCCCTAGTACGCAAGCTAACGACTTTGGTTGTCGCTATTGGTGGGCGATAGGTACTCTAAACCATGGGGGGCGATCGCCACTCCCTGATTACGTCCCTTTTCTTTTGCCTGATACAAAGCTTGGTCGGCCCGCTGAATAATACTGTCTAAATTGATATCTTTAACCCCGCAGCTCGTAATCCCAATACTCATGGTTGTGAAAGGGTAAACCTGCTCAACAGGAGGATCCTTAACTAATGTTTCAACGCCAAAGCGAAGGCGTTCCGCCACGGTTTCAGCTGCTTCTAACGGGGTTTCCGGCAACAGCACAACAAACTCTTCTCCTCCCCAACGCCCAAAAAAGTCCTGTTGCCGCAGTTTACTTTGGATGACTCTTACCGTGGCAATTAGAACTTGGTCCCCTGCATGGTGTCCATAGGTATCATTGACAGTTTTGAAATGGTCTAAGTCAATGAGCAAAATACTGAAAGAAGACTCATAACGCTGGGCCCGTTTAAATTCTTGGTTGGCTAGGGTCATCCAATGGCGGCGATTAGAAATTCCCGTTAATGGGTCCGTTTTTGCTAAGCGTTCTAGCTTAGTGATCGCCTGCTTTAATAAATCGCGAGAATGCTTTAATTCCAGATGATTTTTAACCCGCGCCAGCAACTCTGGAGCACTAAAAGGCTTAGTAATGTAATCAACCGCCCCATAGGCAAAAGCTTCAACTAAATCTTTTTTGTTATCACTCGCGGTCAAAAAAATGACCGGAATATTCTTGCTTTTGGGGTTTCTCTTTAGCTTTTTGCACACTTCTAGCCCTGAAATATCAGGCATCATTAAATCCAGCACAATTAAGTCTGGCTGCACCATCGGAACTTGCTCTAGTGCCTGCACTCCATGGGATGCAAAGATTGTCTTGTAGTTTCCCTGATCTAAAATACGTCCCACCAAATTTAAGTTGCCCACCGCATCGTCCACCACCAGTACCAAAAACTGATCGGGCTGAAATTCCTGAACTCCAATGGTGTACAACTCCAGGGAATCACCGCCGGGCTCACTATCAGAGTTAGGCGTAGAAAAGTGAAATTCGTTCATAGAGCCGATGCAACTAGCGTGGGTAACGAGAATTTTTAAGGTGAGAGTAAAATTGGCTGCATTAATTGTAGTAAACCTACCGTGAACGCGAAATAAAGATATTCACGATGGCATTAGAGTTGGGGCAGAAGTTCATGGCTTTTAAGTCAGTTAAATTCCATGGAAACATTAAAAGCGCGATGCCTGATCATTAGCGTATTTTTTTGTCCTTCTTACTTAGGAACTTGTACTCAAACTTTCCACTTGAATGCGAGATTGGTCCACAAAATTAAATTGCCAATTAATGTGGGTCTGAAGTTAGTTTGTGTTGAACATGCACATAAATTATTGGCAGTCAGTCATCGTTGGGGTGTTTGGGCATAGTCTGATCTCAAATCCGCTTTAACTACCCCAAAATGATGGTTCTAGCTAAACCCGCACTTCGCCAGGATCAGCGCTCATTGGTCCATCTTTACGAGGTTGGGGTTAACATTCCGGATTTGGTATGACTTGCACAAAACCCTTTTGGAGAGTTTAGTTTGAGAAATCTAGTTTAGGGAGTGTATGGATATAAAGATGAATAGACCTTATCGGCAATACATCGTCCTGCATCAGAATTGCCGAAATGGTAATCAACATCGCTTATTTAAGGCTAATAACTGATAGCTTTTCTTAATTCCGGTTAATCCTAATGCAGAGGAAAAATAAATCCCTTTGTCGTATTGTTATGCGACAAAGGGAAAAAACTAGAATAGCTATGCTGATTTCCTTGAGAACATCTTTCCTACTTACAAATAGGTTCTAAATTTTGTTCTTTTCACACTGATCGAATGACAGATATAAATCGTTGGCAGGATTGTAAACATGGCAATTGTCTGCAATTTCCCGCATTAGCTCTAGATTAAACGTGCGCTCACACAAATATTCACCCCAGTTTTTGCGTAAGCTGTCGTGGGCTTTTCGCAAATTGTAGGATGGAATGGAGACACAAACATGGTGAGGAACGTGCACGTTAATGTCGTGGCACAGCACCTCAACCCACTTTGGATAGTCACAGTGAACACTACCGCTCAGTTGAGCTAGTACCGCGTTCCAATCTTCAGGTTGACGGAAGGGAATGTGTTCTGCGGTGTGGTGAACAATGGTGAAAGTGCTCATCCAAAAATGATAGCCAAGCCAGGGCATTACCCAAAATTTAATGAGCCCCCAGACGCCTGTGGTGGCAATTAAAGTGGGGAAAAATAGGGTTGCTGCGCCAATTACAAGTAGGGAAGAAAATTTGATTTGCTGGCGAGTTTTACCTTTGAATTTTGTCCAGTCGAAGTGCATTAAAAGCCAGTGGGCGACGGAGCCAACCCACCAGAACCAGCCGCGAATAGCTTTGTAGCCGCCAGCTCGAAGGGATCCTGCATCTTCCATTTCTTCGGCGGTGAATGGCTTCCAGGCGTTGTCCAGATCCATCCGGTTGGTGTTGATGTGATGGGTGTCGTGAAGTACTCGCCAAGCGTGGTAGGGGTACATCAGAGGGAGGAAGGAGATGTGACCCACGATATTGTTGAGTTTTCTACCTTTGAAAAAGGAGCCGTGACCGCAGTCGTGCCCGATGACGAAGAAGCCGGTTAGGGCTGTGCCGGTGAAGAACCAGGCGAAGGGGAGTAGAAACCAGGGGGAGTAGGCGATCGCCACATAGCCAACAATGCTGGCGACGATACTTAGCACCACCGACGCCCAGGCTTTTTTTGCATCTTTTTTAAAGCATTCACGAGGAATGGTGGCGATGACATCCCGCAATCCAAAACCTGGATCTTTGGGAGATGTACTTGGGGCGGTGGGCATCGTTACTGTCATGGGTTGTAATCCGTGCAGGTCTTGTAACAGGGAATTATGAGCGGACGTGATCGTTTCGAAAGGGCAAAGTGCAGATATGGCAAGGGTTACCCATACTTCGTACACCAAAATTCACAATACAGCTATTTGACTGTGTATGATGCTTGGTTTTGCTTAAGAATGGGCAAATTTTCGAGCTGTTTTACGCTGTAATGACTTGATTACCTAGTCATGAAGTTTCCCTGGTGATTGTAGGGGCTATGGCCCTAGCGCGCCACGATAAACTGAACTATGCTGCCCTAAGGCTTTGATATACAAAGCTAAATCATTACTTAGACATTGCAAATTGGTTGCCGATTTGTTGGTGCCAATTCCACTTCGATTTACCCGCAGATATGACCTCCACTGCCGCGATCGCCACTGCCCAGTCCAACAATCAGCCTGCCCCTAATCCGTCGGACAATCAGCCCAATGCCAACGGTCGTTTGCCCCACCAGGGTTGGCCGGGACTGATTGAGGCCTATCGTCGCTATTTGCCGGTGGCCGATAGTACGCCTGTGGTGACGCTGCATGAAGGCAATACGCCGCTGATTCCGGTGCCGGCGGTGAGCGATCGCATCGGCAAAGGGGTGCAAGTGTTTGTGAAATACGACGGGTTGAACCCCACCGGCAGCTTCAAGGACCGGGGAATGACCATGGCGGTGACCAAAGCGAAAGAAGAGGGCGCCGAGGCGGTTATTTGTGCAAGCACTGGTAATACGTCCGCCGCCGCTGCTGCATTTGCCAAGCGCGGTCGTATGAAGGCATTTGTGGTGATTCCCGATGGGTATGTGGCCATGGGTAAGCTCGCCCAGGCCCTGATGTATGGAGCAGAGGTGTTGGCCATCAAAGGCAATTTTGACCGGGCGTTGGCGATGGTGCGTGAAATTTCCGATAAGTACCCTGTAAAGTTAGTCAATTCGGTGAATCCCTATCGATTGCAGGGGCAAAAAACTGGTGCCTTTGAGGTGGTAGATACCCTGGGTGATGCTCCCGACTGGCTGTGTATTCCCGTGGGCAATGCGGGCAATATCACCGCCTATTGGATGGGGTTTTGTGAGTATCACCAAGAGGGGCGCTGTGGAAAATTGCCACGAATGATGGGCTTTCAAGCAGCAGGGGCGGCTCCTATGGTGGCGGGGCATCCCATTGAAAATCCCGAGACGATCGCCACGGCAATTCGCATCGGTAATCCGGCTAGCTATGATAAAGCGATCACGGTGCGGGAAGCCAGCCAGGGAGCTTTCAACGCGGTCACCGACGAAGAAATTTTAGACGCCTACAGCATTTTGGCAGGGGAAGAGGGGGTTTTCTGTGAGCCTGCTAGCGCCGCATCGGTGGCTGGGTTGTTGAAGGTCAAAGATGAAGTGCCTGCTAATGCCAAGATTGTTTGTGTGCTAACGGGGAATGGATTGAAGGATCCGCAAACGGCGATCGATACGTCCAACGACGCTAACTATCACCAAGGTCTGGAGGCTAATCTAGACACCTTGGCAAAAGTAATGGGCTTTTAGGATGAACGTCGGCAACGGAGCGGCTGACTTTTCTCATATGTCCGAGGACGTTAAAGCGGCTCATCAATATTCCATTCGCCGTTGATCGCAACTTTTAAATAGTGAGAAATGCGGCTGTTTTTACTATTGCAAAATTTTTGAACCGTCGGTGATCGCCCGGTAGATTGATGAACCCAAGATTGATGCGCCCAACGGTAATGAACAAACCGCCGTCTGTCCCTATTTTGGGATTGATTCGGTGATTGGCGATCGCTCAGGGTTTCCAATCACCCAAGACTTTATGCGAGAGATGAACCGCCATTGATTCTAGAAGTATTTCAATAGAATTTGTCGAGTATAGACTAGGATAAAGGAATAGTGAGATTTTAGTGGCATTAAATCTCACGATCTCATCGTTATCTGCCATGCAAGCTTTACGAAACCGCTTTACGTATATTTCGGCCGCCATAGCCCTAGTTCAGATGCTGTCGGGACTAGGAATGCTGACCGGAGCGGTGATCGCTGTTGAGCCCCTGTGCTACCTCAGGGACGATGATGGAACAGTTCAAGATTTAAGTGAAATGTGCGCGATGGGGAGCGAGCCCATTTCGGCTCCCAGCACAGTGCCCAGTCAGGAAACCAGTACGTCAACAAGTGGCACTGGGGGAGCCGTTGTAGTGGATAGCTGTGGCACCACCGGAGATGAGGAGCTGCGTTACTTGCGGGGCAGTGTATCTAATGAGACGGGCATTCTCGTGACCAACGTGGTGGTACGCTACCAAGTCATCGAAGAGGATGGTAATGCAAGACGGGTAGGGCGGCGAGCAGGATTGAGGATTGAGGAAGATCAGCTCCAAGCCGTTAGCTCGGGCCGTTGCAATGGCACCAAAAATAAATTCCGGGTGGCAGAAAGTTTATCTGATGCCTATACGGAAATATTGGGGGTGGAATGGCGCAATGCCGATGGAGAAGCCAGGGAATACCGATATCCCACACCGCGAGTTTGTCGCTATCCTTTCTTTTAGTCACATATTGAATCAGAGCTAATCAGTGGAGCGGCTTTTCCCCAGTTATCTTTCCCGTAGCTTTTTAATGCGATCGCGATATTTAGCCGCCGCTTCAAACTCTAAATCCTTCGCCGCTTCTTTCATCTGCCCTTCCAATTTTTCGATTAGGGTCGGAATTTCTGCCAAATCTAAATCGTAGGATTTTTCGTATACTTCCTCCAATTCCTGAGAGTTTAGGCGGCGAGAAATATCCAAAAATTCCAAAATTGAATTGGATTGTTTTCGGATGATAGGTTTCGGCGTAATCCCATGTTTTTCGTTGTAGGCGTGCTGGATTTTACGGCGACGTTCCGTTTCAGTAATTGCTTTATTCATGCTATCCGTGAAGCGATCGGCGTATAAAATTGCCTGACCATTCACGTGCCGTGCGGCTCGACCAATGGTTTGAATTAGCGATCGCTCCGCCCGCAAAAAGCCCTCCTTATCCGCATCCAAAATTGCCACCAGGGACACCTCCGGCAAATCCAAACCCTCCCGCAACAGGTTCACCCCAATTAATACGTCAAATTCCCCTTTTCGTAGGGACTGCAAAATTTCAATCCGTTCAATGGACTGAATTTCCGAGTGTAAATAGCGCACCTTCACCTTGCGCTCTAGGAAATATTCCGATAAATCTTCCGCCATTCGCTTCGTTAAAGTGGTCACCAAAACCCGCTCTTGGCGGTCCACCCGGGTGATAATTTCTGATAGTAAATCGTCCACTTGCCCTTCCGTTGGGCGAACAAAAACCTCCGGATCTAATACTCCAGTGGGACGAATAATCTGTTCCACAACAGTATCCTCTGACTGCTCAATCTCCCAGTTTCCGGGAGTTGCTGAAACAAAAACGCACTGGTTGTTCTTCGTCCAAAACTCATCGGATTTCAAAGGGCGATTATCGGCCGCTGAAGGCAGCCGAAAGCCATGGTCAATTAATACTTTTTTCCGCGCTTGGTCGCCGTTATACATTCCTCGAATTTGCGGCACTGTCACATGGGACTCATCTAAAATCAGCAGCCAATCCTTTGGAAAATAATCAATTAAACATTCGGGAGGCTGTCCTGCTTGGCGACCGGTTAAATGTCGAGAATAATTTTCAACGCCATTGCAATATCCCACTTGCTCTAGCATTTCCAAATCGTAGCGGGTACGCTGATCAATACGTTGAGCTTCTAACAGCCTACTTTCATTTTCTAGGGCAACTTTGTGGTGGGCTAATTCATTGCGAATCGCTTGAATTGCCGCCTCTAACTGATCCTCTGGGGTGACAAAGTGGCGAGCCGGGTAAATATTGATTTTGTCAAGGCTTTGTAACACTTCGCCGGTTACTGGATACACATAACGAATGGCATCAATTTCATCTCCAAAAAACTCGATTCGAATCGTACGATCCTCATAAGCCGGACCAATTTCTAACACATATCCTTTAACTCGAAATCGCCCTCGCCCAATTTCAACATCATTTCGCTCGTATTGAACTGATGCTAAGCTGCGCAAAACTTGCCGCTGATTTAGCTCTTCGCCTACCTCAAATTTAATGGCTGCCTTTAAATATTCCGAGGGCGTTCCTAACCCGTAAATACAGCTAATAGATGCTACCACCACCACATCTCGTCGCTCAAATAGCGATCGCGTGGCCGAGTGACGCAGCATATCAATTTCTTCATTAATTGACGCTGTTTTTTCAATGTAAGTATCACTAACGGGAATGTAGGCTTCCGGCTGATAGTAATCGTAATAGGAAATAAAATACTCCACGGCATTATTAGGAAAAAACTGCCGTAGCTCGTTACAAAGTTGCGCCGCCAACGTTTTGTTGTGGGCCAATACCAATGTGGGGCGTTCCACCTGGGCGATCGCACTAGCAATAGTAAACGTCTTACCGGTTCCTGTGGCTCCTCGCAGGGTTTGGGAGTTTTGCCCGTCGGTAACATTTTTCACCAGCTGGACAATCGCTTGAGGCTGATCTCCAGTGGGCTTAAAAGGGGCTTGCAAATTAAAGAGGGCCATAGCAAGAGTCCACGAACGTCTGAGAAAGATGGCAATTCCTCCATTATGGACAGATTTTGTGAATTAGGATCGAGGACTACAATTTTTGATGGGGCGTTTATGGTGGAAAACGATTTAATGAAGCTCTGTGCGGCCACTCAGAGGACATTTGCCTAAAGAGCACTCGGAAGATCGCCCACAAAACTCTCGTAATACTTGCCTAATTTGCCTAAAAATGAAGAATAGACGCTTGTTTCACGTATACCCTGAAAAGTACCGCCAGCTACTATTTGTCCTCGTCTTTACTTTCCTGGCTACTCCGTTTCTTAGTCACGGATTAGGTGAGATTTTGTTGGGATTAATGTTGTTTTACACCTTGATTGCGATCCTTCAAATGATCGAACTCCCTCGAAAGTTTCTGTCAGTTTATATTGTGGTTGCTGTGCTGGCATTTAGCTTACAAACTCTCGCAGTTTTAAATATTTTCCCCTCGCTTGATAGGGGATTAGGTATAGCAATTGAAGGAATTTATGCCCTGTATTTAGGAGGTGCTGCTTATTGGATTTCAGATGATATTTTTAAAAATCCAAAAGCATCTTTAGATACGGTTCGAGGAGGGGTTAGTGTTTACTTACTGTTGGGATTTGTTTGGGCATTGCTGTATGGAATTGTGTCACTTTTAGATATGCACGCTTTTTCACCATCTTTGATCTTGGACGACTCTTTACTAACTGCAATGCACTTTAGTTTTACCACCCTCACCACATTAGGTTACGGTGATATCGTCCCTAAAAGTCCTTTGGCTTTGGTGTTAACCAACCTTGAAGCGATCGCCGGACAAATGTATTCCACCATTTTTATTGCGATTTTAGTGGGTGGCTATCTAGCCCGGCGTCCTTAAAAGATATTGCTATAAATCTTGAGCCATTAGCCAATATTGATGCCCGCTGACGGCCGGCGTCGCGGTCAACACTTGCTGAAACCCAAAGTGTTGGCACATCCCCACATTATTGGGATTTTCTGTGCGCAGAAAACACGAGGAATACCCTCGGCGGCTCACCGCTTCCAGCGCCGATCGCAAAACCCGCTTTCCT
>CALCTI010000089.1 GCA_937894105.1 uncultured cyanobacterium | reverse complement strand
ATTGGTCCTGGCGCAGCGCGAAATATTGCCCAAACCCTGGGAGAACAACTAAATATTCGATTTTTGGATGGACCCGTTTCCGGCGGCGACATTGGGGCGCAACAGGGCACGCTGACATTTATGGTGGGGGGCAATTCCGCCGATTTTGACCAGGCATTGCCGTGGCTAAAAATGATGGGCTCCAACATTATCCTGTGCGGCCCCGTAGGCAGCGGACAGGCGGTCAAGCTGTGCAACCAGGTGCTCTGTGCCGGACATATGGTGGCGTTGTGTGAGGCGCTCAATTTAGCCGAGGCCCAGGGGCTAGACCCAAATTTGGTGGTGGAAGTGTGCAGCACTGGCGCGGCGGGATCCTGGGCGTTGGCAAACTTGGGACCGAAAATTATCGATTCAGACTTTGCTCCCGGCTTTGCCATAGAACATATGGTGAAAGATCTGCGGCTGGTGCTGGAAAATTTGCAGGTAGCTGAAACGGTTAGCGGCGATCGCTCCCCTTTTCCGGTAACCCAGTGGGCAAACCACTGTTTCCAGCAAGTGGCCCAAGCAGAGGGTGGCGAGGGACGACTCCAAGGAACCCAGGCAGCCATTCGCGCCTATAGGGAATTTTCAAAATCTTCAGAATCGGAATTTTCAGAGCCGAAACTTTCAGAGCTGCAATCTTCAGAATCGGAGTTTTCAGAGCTGCAATCTTCGGATCCCACAAACCCTAGCCAGTCCCAGAGAACTGGTGGTAATTGATACCTGCCCTGCGATCGCCCGTCCTTTACAGAAATACACACATGGCGAGTCATCGCCACTCCAGCGAGGCGGGTTTGGGTATCAACGGCTTCTTTTGTATTCGTCCTTGCATTCTTACCTGAAGGATGGCTTAACCACCATCGATAATTAACCTTAAATTCATCCTCACTTATTAATTGACCCTGTACATTGACTGTTAGGAAGTCACCACAAACACAAGGTCGATAAAATTTGCCTTGGGTTTCGACGATGGGCACGGCGATCGCCACAAATCGATCTTCACCATCTTGAACATTGTCAGAGAAATCCTCCTCCGAGTAATTATTTAGAGCCTTTTTCGATTCAACTTCCAGCTCAAAGTTCCTACCTTTATTTAGATTTTTATCTCGATAAGTCGGCTTCCAATTTCCTGAGAAAAAGTCCTGAAGAACAATCCCCTTCGCCGCCAGCGAAGCCTCATAGCCCCCGTGACAAATCTCCAGGAAGCGAGAAAAATAGACCACTCCAGCCCCATCAGTATCTTTAAACTGCACCTGATAGGAATAGCTAAAAACCATTACCCTCTCCCATTAGGACCTCCATATGCCCGACAATACATGTCTGAAAATGTTGTAACTATTCCAGTGACTCAGACTGCATTTCAAGGGAGAACGTCATCTAGCACTATGAAATACTTTGGGCGAAATCTCTAGATTGAAATTCAGTCCCTTCCTTTTCTTTTTAAAAAGAAGCGTAACAAAAACAGCTAATATTTTGTTTCAAAGACTACTGTTTATCCTCAAAAATCGAAATATTTTCTTCAAAACCAGGCAAAAAGACACTCGTCAAATTTCCAGCTCTTCACTGTGTATAAAAAACGTTCAAGACCATCAGAGGGTGATAGTCTATTGTCGTGCACATGCTTGAGCTTATTTACAAGTTTTTAAGTTGAACTTAAGCATTTGCCTAATTCATTACCTGTGAGTCTAAGTGTAATTCGTATCATTTGATGCTAAGTGATCGAATTTTGTTCATGCTCCTTGGTGTTTTATATGTCGTCTTCTCAGCGTCCGCCACGTCGAAAGCCTTCAATGGTTGTTTCCCAGGGCTTTTCCTCTGTCCCAGCGTCCTCTTGTCGATTTGAGTCCAGTGCTTTTCGTTCTATCCCCAAAGCCAGCAATGCCTTTCAACTGCTGATGTTAGTTGAGGTAGACCGTCTGGCGATGTTGGCGGGTGCCTTGGATGGTGTTTGGATTGAGCGGGTACTGGAGGTAATGGCTCAGCGCCTTGAGGGCTGGGTGGGATCGTCGGGGTGGAGCCGTCGCCTAAAGGATGGACGGTTTTTGGTGATGGTGTCCCGCGAGGACGATCGCGATGATTCGATGCACCTAATACGGGAACTACAGCGGCTAATGGCTCAACCGTTAGCGATTCAAAAGCAGTCCTATTGTTTAACGGTAAGTATTGGCACTGTATTGGGCACCGATATGCTCCCTTTAACCGCTGAAGATATTGACGGAACGGAATCGTTGGAGGGGTTCAAAGGGTTGGGCCCATGGCATGAAGTGTGGTTGCGAAATGCCCACACGGCTTTGCTCCATGCCCAGGGGGGCGATCGCGAAGGGTGCGTTTTATTTGATCCCAGCTTGAATAAGGAGTTGATGGAGCGGTGGGAGCTGGAAATGGCTTTGCTGTCCCGTGAAACTCTGCTTAAAGTGTCGTTTAGGGCAAGGGCGAACTCAACAGCCCCTGCCCAATTCCGTCAGCCTTAGCTATTCCCATGGCTGTACCTGATCATCGCCTCCAAGGAACTGATCGCTATCAGTGGCGAGCCAAATGATCGAAAAAAGTCAGCGGACTCCTGGGCCTTTGCGCGAGTCAATCCCTCAAAGTCCACCCCAGCAATCCCGCGAGCAACGGCACTCAACGCCAAGCCCTCTTCTCCTCTCATCAAAAGGTCCTTCGCAGCGGCCAACTGTTTCTCTGCATAGCTCATATTAATCAATCCTTGGGAACTCGATGGTTTGTGTTTTTATTGCTAATTAGCTTGAGCTGGTGGTAAATCAGCTCTGAAAAGAGAATGACTAATCCCATATCAGTCATTCCAAAAAAATTAAGAGCTGCTAAAAACCCCAGAAAAACGGGTTCTCACCGTACTCCTTTCCTGATAGTCAGCTCGGCGCAATTCAATCCCCGCAACTAGTTCAGCTTTTGACACACCATATCGGCTGCAAGCCTGATCTAGTGCGGAGTCAAGATATGGCTTTCCCGAAACCCATGCAGAAACCTGCTGCGGATAAACGTTCAACAAAGCCGCCAAGTCAGAAGCAGAAGCAAAGCGTATGTCGTTTCGATTTAATTTCACGATCAACTTAATCTCTACACCTTTAAGTTAAACGTTCATTTATTAACTGTCAAGTGATTTTTTTAAGTCAATCGCGAATGCTAAGCTGCTAAAACCCAGAACCAGAAGGTACAAAAGATGCTTGATGCCGGAGATGCTTTCCACCAAACGTTGTCCTTATATAGATTGAAGGTCACAGAAATTGCCGAACGGGCCGGCGTCAGTCTTACTCAAACATCAGAGTTTAAAAACAAGAGGCGCAGGCTGACAGATGAGAACCTGTTCGCATTGATCAACGCCTAGCCAGAAGATCCTCGTCGCTACTACCTGTCTCTCACAATTGACGGGGTAAAAGCGCCGGGAAACCCCCTCGGGCGTTAAGCCCTCACATGTCCCTTGATCTGGTAATGAGCCATTACAGTATTCAAAATAAGACTCTTTCTGAAAAAAGCGGCATCCCCACCTCCACAATCAGCCGATACCGCAATGGACGCGCCGACATAGGCAGCAGAAAGCTGATCACCCTAATTCAAGCCCTACCCGAAAACGCCCAACTATCCTGGATAACACTAACCCTCAATCCGTTTCGCCCGCGCCCCCAAAGAGAGAAGAAGACCAAAAAGGGAACCCGGGAGAAGAGGAGGGGGGTGAGATAAGGAGAACGGAGAAAAAC
>CALCTI010000088.1 GCA_937894105.1 uncultured cyanobacterium | reverse complement strand
CGTAAGGGTTTCAGCCCCTAGCTCTGTTTGTTTTCAAAGGGCGCGTACTCCCCACGGCATAAGGCTTCTGGAGATTAATTGATGACAGCCCCTAGTGCTTCACCACGGTAATTATGAGAGAGCGCTTAAAGCCAAAAGCCTCGCTCAGCAAAACTTTTGAGATTGTGTAGCCTTCAAAATTAGAAAGGTGAAGCACTAGGGGCTGTCATCATTTAAGCCTAAAAGCCTTTCGCTGTAACGGTTTCAGTCCCTAGTCTTTTTTGTTTTGAAAGGGCGTGTACTCCTCACTGTATAAGGCTTCTGGCTCTTAATTGATGACACGCCCTAGCCATGAAATATTCCAAAATCGTCAAACGGGCAGTTCTTGTTATCTTCGGCGCAATATTCGCCTTGTCTTTGAGCAATGCATCTTTTCTCGCGCCTCCCATCGGATCTCAACCGGTCTTAGCAGCCCACCGCGGATTAGCTCAGGACTTCGATCGCACAGGACTAACGAATGAAACCTGCACGGCTACTCGTATGTTGCCGACGCCCCATGACTATCTGGAAAATACGATCGCCTCAATGCGAGCAGCGTTCGATTATGGAGCCGATTTCGTTGAACTCGATATTCACCCGACCACTGACGGGCACTTCGCTGTTTTTCACGATTGGACGGTAGATTGCCGTACCGAGGGCACTGGCATTACCCGAGAACACACGCTAGCCAGTTTGCAATCTCTGGATATTGGCTATGGTTATACCGCTGATGGGGGCGAGACTTACCCGTTTCGCGGCAAAGGACTCGGTTTAATGCCGTCGCTAGATGAGGTTTTGACCACGTTTCCAGACCGCAATCTGATTATTAATATCAAAAGCAACGATCCCCAGGAAGGTGAGCTTTTGGCTGAACGCTTGGCGCAACTTTCTTCAGATCGCCAAAGGCAAATTATGGTTTATGGGGGCGATCGCCCCGTCAGTATTATTCGAGATCGTCTCCCTTTGGTTAAAACACTGTGGATACGCCGCCTTAAACAATGCCTAATTCAATACGTTGCCCTTGGCTGGACGAGATATATTCCTGCTGCCTGTGAACGAAGTATGTTGATGATTCCAATCAACTACACCCCTTGGTTATGGGGGTGGCCCAATCGATTTCTTCAGCGAATGATGGCGGTGAATACTAATATCTTTCTGCTCGACAACTACGAAGGAGAAGGATTTTCTCAGGGACTTGATAATCTTGACCAAGTTCAGGGACTTCCTAATGACTATTCAGGCGGTATTTGGACAGACAAAATTGACTTGGTAGGACCGGCGGTTAGAGGTGGAATTACTGACTAAAAAAACGATAGAACAATGACACAGATAAAAATATTTGGACTAAAACCATCGCTAGATGCCCATAAAATTGCCTTGTCAGGCGCAATTCATAATGCGGTTGTCGAGGCGCTTGCATATCCTGCTGATAAAAAGTTCCATCGATTTATCGCTTTAGATGAAGGCGACTTTCTTTATCCTGAAGGCCGCAGCAGAAACTACACAGTTATCGAAATATCGATGTTTGAAGGTCGCTCAGTTGCGACCAAAAAGCAGCTAATCAAATTGATATTTGAAAATATAGAACGTGAAGTTGAGATCAAGCCGCAAGACGTAGAAATAACAATATTTGAGACTCCCAAATGTAATTGGGGAATCCGGGGTAAACCTGGTGATGAGCTGTTATTGGACTACAAAGTTAACGTGTAGATCGACAGGTTCAGGCGATCTCGAGTAAAGCGTAGATATGCTGTAGTGAGAGGCAATGAACAGCGTTGGGCTTAGACTATGAATCCTGAGGAAATTGGGAAGGCGTACGATCAAATTACTTACCGGTGGGAAAGCGAAGACTTCAACAGAAAAAATGGCATTGAGCAGCATAAACGAGCCCTCGCATTCGTAAAAAATAAAGGTAAGGCCCTTGATGTGGGCTGCGGCTGTACCGGGAGATTTATCGATCTGCTTCAGGATGAAGGCTTTACCCCAGAGGGCGTAGATGTGTCTCAGGAAATGGTGCGCTTAGCCAAAATCCGTCACCTAAACGTCGTCTTTCACCATCAAAATATCTGCGAATGGACCATCCCAGGGAAATATGACTTCATCACAGCCTGGGACAGCATTTGGCATATTCCTTTGGAACAGCAAGAGACTGTACTGACAAAGTTGGTTTTTAGTTTAAATACAGGTGGGGTGCTAATTTTCTCCTTCGGCGGCACCGATGAACCTGGCAATCATACTAATAGTTTTATGGGACCAGAAGTGTACTACTCAAGCTTGGGGATAAATGGATTTCTCCAATTATTTGTAAGCTTGGACTGCATTTGCAGACACCTTGAGTACGATCAATATCCTGAGCTTCACACGTACTTGATCGTGCAAAAAGCCTAAGGCAAGGAAGGCCCCTAGCCTTCAGCTCCTATCACCCTTAGTCCGCTAAACCCATGTCATCACTCACATCGCGCCTGATCCAAAAGAGCGATAGGGCTGCAATCAAACTGTAAAGACCGAGCAGTCCTAAAATCGACCAGTCCCCATACCAATCCCATCCCAAGCCTTCTCCCAGCCAAAAAGTTCCTAGGGACAATAGCAAAATGCCCGTGCCCAACTTAATCAGCACATCGGGCACCTTGAGCAGGTAAGTGTGTAGAGCAAGAACAACCACAACAGATGCGATAAAAGTTAAGCCAACTGCGCCCAGAATTTCATACCAGGCGTTGGACGCAATTCCCAGGGTGATGATAATTACAGCAAGTTCAAAGGCTTCTAGAGCTGAGCTCTTTGACATCACAAGGAAATTGCTAACGCTAAATCACTGTTGCTCCGTATCTAGCAAAATGGCTTCGGAAGCCAGGGGATCGTTATCCATCCAACCGGCTCGTCGTCCGCGAGCTTGGCGTTGCACTGCTTTTTTTGCCCACCCTCCACCAAACCACAACAACACGGCTCCCGTTACAATCTGCAGCCAGTGTAGGGGAATCACTTGAATATTTGTTCCTAGGACCACTGCTGCAAGGGCAACGATAGAGATGCCAACCATGCAACCCGCGATCGCTTCCCGTTTATAGCCTGAACGGGCGATCGCATAGGCAATCACTACGATTTCTAAAAAATCAAGACTAGCGCTGCCGCCAGCTGCG
>CALCTI010000087.1 GCA_937894105.1 uncultured cyanobacterium | reverse complement strand
CACTCCGGCGATCTGTGGGACCACTCCGTTAGCTTTATGCCTCCGGTACCCCAGCCCCTGACAATGCCGAAAGCTCCCCCTCGCCAAATGCCGCCGCCGCCGCCGCCCAACCCAGCCATGGCGAACCGCGCCCTTTATTCGGAATCCGCTGCGGCTCAACCCCCCAATTCATTGACGGCTTTCGCTGATTCTTTGGTAGCTGACGCAAGGGCAGTCAAAGCATCCATGGCGTCCCAGGCGAATCGTTATTATCGTCGCTGGGCTACGGCAACTAATGAGCGCCGCACCTCTCGCCGTCTGGCTAATTTTGTGGATGGGGTTGCGCGTCGTTGGGGTCAGATGACCTCGGAGGTGGGGCAGGGCGTGGGGCAGTTTAACGGGGGTCCAGTTTCGGAGCGTTTAGTTGCTTCTCTTTTTGTATTTTCTTTTTTTCTTTGGTGTTTTTGGGGTGTTCGCCTGCGGTTAATTGGCCCGTGGTCATGGGGGCAGCGAAAAAGCGCGTTTCCCTCAGTGAAATTGCCCAGTGTTTGGAACCGTTAGCCCTGGAGCGGGGCTGGCAGGTGCGAGTGGGGCAGCACGGCGGGCGCGTGGTAGCGGTAACGGTGGACTGCGCCATGGTGCCGCGAATGGCGTCAGAAATGATCGAATTTCGCCAAAGCATTACCCAGGCGGTGTGCAAGCGCCTGTGGGCGTTGAACGCGCCGAATATTCGTGGGGTGCGATTGGGCATTCGTGAGGCGGGGCAGGAGTCGTTGGCGTGGGAGCAGACCATCCGTTTAGCTACGCCGGCCAGCCGATCGCCTGTGGCCCAACTAACCCAAGCGTTTACCGGTGTGGGGGCACTGCGGGATCCCGTTTGGGACCGTATCGCGCGATCGCTCCTGATGGGCGGCGCAGCGATTGTGCCCTTTATTCTGGCCCTATGGTTGGCGCAGCAGATGCCGACCATTACCGAATCGAGGAGTGGCACCCGGTCGGTGACCGGCACGAACACCACACGGGAACAAACGGAGCAGGTAATTGCTTTCCGTCCCGCGGCACTGCCGTTACAGACTAATTTTGCCCAGGCGCGGGAACAGCGATCGCCCGTGGTCTCGACGGCCCTGGAAATTATTCCGACCACCTCCCATCCAGCCGTCACCCCGTCCGACGAAACGGTGACCCTGCTGTTTGGCGGCGACGTGACCCTATCCAACTTTTTTGAAGCTAAAGTGCGCGGCGACTACGGCAAAACCTTTGCCAAAATGCCCGAATATGCCAAGGCGGATGTGTCCATGGTGAACCTGGAAAATCCCCTCACCACCGCCAACACCCGCCGCACCGGCAAAAGTTTTAACTTCAAAGCCAAGCCCGAGTCCATTGAAGCCCTCACCAGCGGCGGCGTGGATATTGTTACCTTGGGCAACAATCACGCCATGGACTACCAGGGCAAAGGGTTGTCGGAAACGATGGAGCACCTGGAAAAAGCGGGAATTTATGCGGTGGGAGCCGGGCGCGATTTACGGGAGGCGCGGCGTCCAAAAATTGTGGATGTGAAGGGGCACCGCATTGCCTACTTTGGCTATTACAACGCCTATTGGCATGCGGCAACGGACGGGGCACCGGGCACCAATCCACGCGATTTTGATGCCATTAAGGCGGATATGGAAGCGGTGCGCGACCAGGTGGATTGGATTGTGGTGAATTACCACTGGGGCGAGGAAAATGCCCATTATCCGGCGGGCTATCAGCGGCAGCTTGCCCAGTTCACCATTGATCACGGTGCAGATTTGATTGTGGGACACCATCCCCACGTTCTCCAGGGGGCAGAGGTGTACAAGGGCAAGGCGATCGTGTACTCCCTGGGGAATTTTATTTTTGGGGGCAATTCCCGGCGCAATTATGTGACGGCGGCCCTACAGGTGTCGTTGACGGGGAACGAAATGAAGCTGGATTTCTTGCCCCTGGTGGTGCAGGATTATCAGCCGGAAGTGTTGCCGGGCGATCGCGGCGACTCGATTTTTAACCACCTGAAGCATATTTCCCGCAATTTCACGGAGCCCCTATTGTCGGGCACCACCTTAAAGATTCCCAAGCCTAAACAGCCGGTGGTGCAACCGGTAGCGGCGGCCCCTGCTCAGGTGTCCGACAATTCAACAGGCTCAACCGCAGATGCACTGAAAAAAACCACTAAAACAACGACTAAAACAACGATCAAACCCTGGGCACAGGCGAATAGCGAGGCTACGAGTGGCGATCGCCCAGGGGCGACACAGGCAGCGAGAAATAATCCTCCAAGCAACCCCCCAAGCAATCCCCAAAAAAAGACCCAACAGCCGTCGGAACAGGTCCTAACTCTGAAAGCTAGAGCCCCTATTTCCCGAACCGCACAGGGATTTAACCAAGCGCGAAACCATTTAAGCGAGTCGCAAGTTGAGCTGGCGGGTCAGCTCGCTGCCTTTCGACAGGACCAGGTCAAGGACGGGGATGCGCCCGAAAAAGTTGTCGCTCCAGCTCCGTCGTCAGTGGCAAGTCAGTTGGCTTCCCACACCCAACAGCAGTTGGGGCAAACCTTGGCGAAGGCAAAGGCCCAGCTACAGCGACAACAGTCCATTGTGATCGCCGCTGAAATTGAAGCCAATGAGTCGGGTAATGGTTCGGAGGCTGAGCCAGGGAGCGATTGGAGAAAGGTGGAGATGGAGCCTCTATTTAGCACGGGTCAGTTTACCGAGGGCGATCTCTCCAATTCTCATTCTCACCCCCCCCAAAAAACCACCTCCCCTAAAAATCCCCAAAATCGAGCCCCAGCGCTGCCCTTTGAGGTGCCCCAGGATCCTTCCTTTGCGATCGCCGCCAGTGCTGACGATAAATCCGGTGCCCGAGATCCGTCAGTGTTTAATCGTTCGGGTGCGGCAAAGTCTGGAGGCGATCGCCTGCGTCCGCTGGTGAATGATGGTCGCCCACCCCTGCTACCCTTTATTGAGGGAGCCGTTCAGCGCGCCCAAGCCAGTGTTTGGTAAGGCAACTGGCACCTTGTTTTCAGGTGTTTCAATCCCCCCAAATGCCGCCCGAATTATTTTCAATTTTCAATTTTCAATTTTTACCCTTCCGATACTTACCCTTCCGATACTTACCCTTCGGATATTCACCCTACAGCAGGCTTGCCAATGGCTTTTTCCGTTAGCCCCACCCGTGAAGGGACCTATGGAGCCTACGCCCTCGAGGACGATACCAACGGCGCTCGGGCAGTGGTGGTACCGGAACGAGGAGGGATTGTAACCCGATGGCGGTTAGGCGATCGCCCATTGCTGTATTTGGACAGCGATCGCTTTGCCGATCCCAGCAAAAGCATCCGCGGCGGCATTCCCATCCTGTTTCCCATCTGCGGCAACGTGGAAAACGACCAGTACGAATGGAAGGGCAAAACCTACACCCTCAAGCAACATGGTTTCGCGCGGGATATGCCCTGGGAGGTGGGCGATCAGTCCACGGATAACGGGGCAGCGCTGACCTTGAAGCTGGCCAGCAACGAAGCCACTCGCAAAGTATATCCCTTCGATTTTGAAGTGGGGTTTACTTACCGGCTGCTGGGTCAATCCCTGCATATTGAGCAGCAGTACCTCAACCGAGCCGATGAGCCCATGCCCTTTTCCACCGGGCTACACACCTATTTTGCGGTGGCGAATAAAAACAAGCTTAAGCTGGACATTCCCTCCGCGGCCTACACGAAAAAGGATGAAACGGGGCACCATTCCTTTGACGGTACGTTGGATTATAGCCAGGACGAAATTGATATTGCCTTTGGGGAGTTGCAACGCACCGATGCGGTTGTGGATGACCTGGGCGCGCGATCGCGCATCAAAACCGACTTTGACGACGCCTACAGCACCCTAGTTTTCTGGACCGTCAAAGGCAAAGACTACTATTGCTTAGAGCCATGGTCTGCGGGGCGAAACGCCATGAATACGGGAAAAAACCTAACGATCCTGGAACCCCAAGCGACGCGAACATTCCGCATCACCCTCAGCTTCTCCCATCCCGGTGGCATGGGGTAAGCTTCCTTAATTCAGCACATCCAAAGGGTCCGCCAGTGTCACAAGTGATGCTGGCGGATTTCTAACGAAATCTTTTAGGATTTTGACTAGCGGCGGCGGGCAGTACTCCCCTGGCTCCAACTACTGGGACAGCAGTCCTAGGATTTTATCCACGAAGCCCTGATGGTCCACCACCGGCTTGGAAATGTAGTCATCGGCACCGCTTTGGGCCAAAAAGTTTTCGCGATCACCCTCCATCGCATGGGCGGTCACCAAAATAATCGGGAGCGCCGACGTTTGGGGGTCTTTTTTCAGCATCTGGGTAATTTTAATCCCATCCACCGATTCCCCCTGATAGGTGCTATTGGCCAGGGAAACGTCCATTAGGATCGCATCCGCCTCGCCAGCACGGGCAATGTTTACGACTTCTTCCACGTCTTCGGTGTGTTTAACATTTAACCCACCACGCTTGGTCAATATCTTCGAGAAGACCCGCGCATTGATCAGGTCATCTTCGACAATTAGAACGGTTTTCATCTAGGCAAAGCGACAAACGCGAGGCTAACTACTTGTTAAGCTATGCCTCATCCCCCCGTATAAGCAACCTCAAAATCCTCCCCCGAGCCAATGCCCGAACAACTTAACCTTATGGACGCCGGTCAGGTGATTCCCACCTCCCTCCATTCGGAGATGCAGCAGTCGTACTTGGAATATGCCATGAGTACGATTGTGGGCCGGGCATTGCCGGATGTGCGCGATGGCTTAAAACCGGTTCACCGGCGGATTTTATACGCCATGCATGAGCTGGGTTTAACGCCGGATCGCCCCTACCGAAAGTGCGCCCGCGTGGTGGGAGACGTGCTGGGTAAATATCATCCCCACGGAGATAAGGCGGTGTATGAC
>CALCTI010000086.1 GCA_937894105.1 uncultured cyanobacterium | reverse complement strand
TAATTTTGACCGTGCCGGCGAAGGTGTCTCGGTGCTCCGATAAATATTTTGCGGTTCCCAGGGCGATCGCCACGTGCCCATCATGACCGCAGGCGTGCAGTTTGCCCTCGTGACGCGATCGATACCACACCTCATTTTGTTCTCGCACCGGCAGCGCATCCATATCAGCGCGAATACCCAACACCGGCGCTTTTTTAGGATCTTCTCCAGCGCCAGCTACAGCACCTGTTCCAGTGCCCTCAATAACGGCAACAATTCCTGTTTCAGCGACGCCCGTTTGGTGGTCAATGCCCCACTGCCCCAGTTTATGGCTGATAAACTGAGCCGTTAAATTTTCCCGAAACCCCAGCTCAGGATATTGGTGCAAGTGCCGTCGCCATTCCAATAGCTCCGGGTGTAGCGATCGCACCGCTGGACGTACCCGCTGATTCAACGGCGCTGGGGATGTGGAATCTGATGTGTCGCCTAATGTTTCGCCGGAGGTTTTATGGGCGATCGCGGTGGAAACGTCGGGAGCTGTAGAAACCATGGATAGCCTTAAAAAAAGTCGCCGGGAACGTGGAGAAAAGTAAACGAAAATTTATTGTAGCGTAGTTATCATTTTGCCCCACAGCATACTTTTTTAGCACTCAATATTGCCCACTATCAGCTCTTTAGTCACCTACTAAATTGACAAAAAATAAATTTGAAAACACTAACTTGGCTCATGCTCTACCACAAAAACATTGGAATATAAATTGGCAATAATTTGCTTACCTTGCTGGGTCAATCGTAAATATTGCAGTGCGTCTTTAAGGTAGGGATAAACCCCATTCCAATAAAATCTTGGATAGTTCTTCCGCAGATCCCCAGGGGTACGGTATTTTAAAAACTTGTTCATCCCCGTCTCCTCAAACTCGTAAAACAGGGCGCTAATTTTATTGAGATATCGCGGATCGCTAAGCTGACCAATTAAATCAGAAGCCCGCACCATTCCTGCATAGCTGGACGTATCTTGATGATCCTCTTCATTCGGCACCGGAAAGCGAGTTAGCTCAATATTGCGCTTGATAACTTCTGCATCAATCAAACGATGCCCGCCAAAGCGTTCTTCCACAAATAGCTTGGCTCGGTCCACATGGTACGGCGTCAGCCCCGCATCGGAAGCTCCAGGGGGCAAGCGAACACTTTCTCCGTCTTCCCCAGTGGCATAAAGACCGTTGCGATCCTCACGGCACACTCCCTTGACGTAGCCGATGTCGTGACACAGCAGGGAAATAATAAAATGCAGCCAGTCTTCGGGAGACACGCCGCCGTCGCGAATGTGCTATCCTCGTACCACCTCCAGTACCACCAGGGAGACCAGGATGGTGTGCTCCACGTTGTGGTAGAGGGCGTCGCTGTTAGCAATATTCTCCAGAGCCATGCCGCTGGCCCACCCCAGAATATCCTCGTATTCCTGTTTCCAACCGCCGTAGGTGCGCTGATATCCATCCTTCACCCGTGCAACAAAGGCGTCAATTAGAATTTCTGTAGCATTAAACAGCATAGGGTTTGCAAAAGCGGGGTCAGCGTTTCCCGCACAAGCCGGGAGTTGAGCGAGCTTAAGTCAGCTGTTGGCTGAAGGCATTTAAACGCTGGTGAAACGGGTTCTTCCGAAGGAGACGCAGCGGGCGGCGATCGCGAATTCAAGGTGCCGAGGGGAACAGCTCGGCAAGGGAGCAAAGGCGCTGTACGAAGTGGACTTGTCCCTTTTGCTCGCCCGTTTTTCCAGTTTATCCAGGGAAGTTAGGAATTGGTGAGATGGTTATCCACTGCAATAACTGACATTTTCCAGACAACAGGGGCGATCGCCGCAGAAGGGGTTGCAGACGAGGTCGCAGAAAGGATTGGCGATCGCCCAAAGGGTCTTTTTTTGCCTAGCTGCAACAATTGACGCAAATCAGCCCATTAAAATCGCAAAATAATCTCTCTATTTTTGAAATCCCCATGATTACTTTTTGAAATCTTTATGCTTGTTCAAATCTTTAAATTTCACGTCCGGAAACGTCGCAACACGGTAATACACTGACTTAAGCAAAAGGTAAGCGCAGGTGATTGCGAATTTAAACGCGGCGATTCGTCTCCGCTTAAATTTGAGGAAAGTCCGGGCTCCCGAAAGATCAAGTTTGCTGGGTAACCCCCAGTGCGAGTAATCGTGAGGACAGTGCCACAGAAACATACCGCCGGTTTTGGCGATCAACGAATTGCCAAACCGGTAAGGGTGCAAAGGTGCGGTAAGAGCGCACCAGCAGCATCGAGAGGTGCTGGCTCGGTAAACCCCGACTGGGAGCAAGGTCGAGGGACAAGGGTTGATCTTTTTCCTGTCCCGTTTGTGTGTACCGCTTGAGGTGTTCGGTAACGGATATCCCAGATGGATAATCACCCCGCGATTCTATCTTTAGATATATGTTTTTAGACTGAGATCTAAGTATTTATCTAAGTAGGGGCGTAGGAACAGAACCCGGCTTATGTCTTGCCTTTTGCTTTTGGATTCTATTGACATCAGAAGATTGAGATTAAATCGTGAGCAACTTTTCCTAAGCGTTAAGCGCAACGGTAAAACCAAAGGTTTGATCAAGTCAAAGGCACAATGCAAACTTTTTTGTATTTTTGCGATCGCCATTAATCTCTGAAGTTTCTACTGCCCTATTTCCAACCACTTGCCTGTAACTTGGAAATAAGTCCTCACTCCGTTAAATGGGTTTGAATAACGGGATGGCACCACATCAAAAAGCCTGATAGATAGTGTATTTTCAGTACCTTCATAAAGTCTTTAAAGCCTCTTCATAAAGTCTTTAAAATTCCTTTATAAGTCCTTCGAAAATCATCTCAAATTATCCTGTGAGTCGCTTTTTAATGATGTTTTGCTCCCCACTGAAGCTCAACGTTTCAACGTTTATCGTTTGACATTTGTAGTTTAATGTCAGCGTTTTAACATTCAGACCCCAGAAATCACTGACGCGCCATGGCAGTTATCTACCACTGTCTTGATGGAATTAGTGTTGTGAGCTGCTAAGGCGGTGAGGGGGCGACTCTACAATTCCCTTTTGCTGGTTTTCCAGCGCGCATCTCGGGGGATACGGCACTAACTTCGTCATTTTGGGGTGATTCTATGTCTACTATTTCTGGGCACTGCATTTTAAATGGGTCAACAAAATTTGATCCCTTTTCCAGCGATTATTTAGCTAACAGCGCCGCCTTTGAAAATTGTTCTTATGGGGACTATTCCAGCAGCCTTTTCGGTAGCAACTTTGGCAGTGCTAGCGACGACTGCCGATTGGTGATGGATCAAAGCCAGATTGGCGGGCTAATTGTTTGCTACGGGTTTTACGCGGAGTTTATTGGTCCGGGGGCGATCGCCTACAGCCCATCGGAAGCTCCCTACACCCAAATCTTTGCCCTAGGATCACCGCTATTATTGCCCCTAACCGATTCTGCCACCACTGTTAGGGCCTACCGCCAGCGCAGTCACTGGGTAAAGTGGCTGGGACGGATTGCGGGCATGCAGGAGCCGATGGATCGCTGCCGGTGCCTGCTACAAGGATTAGAGGGGTTATTTAGCCTCGGTGCCATTAAAGAGGTACCTGATTCAGTATTAGCGATGTTGGTGGGCGTATTGCCCACCACAATGGCTCGGGTGCGTCGAGAGTATCGCAAGAAAGGTTTGATCCCCGTTAATCCCAAGCCCCGAACAGGCTATTACGCCCAGTCTGGCGTTAGGGGAAATACAGGGGATGCTACTGGTGATGCTAGGGGAGACACTGCTAGAACTGCGCCGCGCCACCGTCAAAATCAGTTGTCCGTGACTGGGGTTCTGCACGTTAATGCCAAGGATCAGGTCTTCCGGGCGATCGCCTAGGGGCTGTCATCGCTGCTATCGACTAAACCTCAAGTCCCCTATTGGGGCACCGGTTGTGGTTGTTGGCGATTGGTCGCCCATGGGATAAGCAGACCCACTGGACAATTTAATAACTGCGGTAGCTAACAAATCCTAAAGCGCCAACCTTGGGGTCAGGGATCGTTTGCAACGGGATGGTAACCTTCCCAAGGGATAGGCTGTTTTTGGGCTTTCTAGATCTCTTGATATGCCAGGACTTAACCCTATCTATTTCAGCGTTTCCACAACTAAGGCGTTAATTGTCCAAAAATTTGGCGGTACTTCCGTTGGGTCAGTGGACCGTATTAAGGCGGTAGCCCAGCGGGTTAAGGCAACGGTTGCCGAAGGACACTCAGTGGTGGTGGTGGTGTCGGCCATGGGCAAAACCACCGACACCCTGGTAGCTCTGGCGGACGAAATCACGGACAATCCTAGCCGCCGAGAAATGGATATGCTGCTGTCCACGGGGGAGCAGGTGTCCATCGCTCTGATGAGTCTGGCCCTCCAAGCTTTGGAACAGCCTGCAGTGTCCATGACCGGAGCACAAATAGGCATTTCCACTGAGGCGGCCCACAGTCGCGCCCGAATTTTGACGATCAAAACCGATCGCCTGAAACGGTGCTTGGATGCCGGCAAGGTGGTGGTAGCGGCGGGATTTCAGGGCATTGCTAGCGGCGCGGAGGAGTTTGAAATTACTACCCTGGGGCGCGGCGGATCCGATACATCGGCGGTGGCGCTGGCGGTGGCGATCGGTGGCGATCGCTGCGAAATTTACACGGACGTGCCGGGGATTCTAAGCACGGACCCGCGCATTGTGCCCGAAGCTCAGCTAATGGGGTCGGTCACTAGCGATGAAATGCTGGAGCTGGCGAGCCTGGGGGCCAGCGTGCTCCATCCCCGAGCGGTAGAAATTGCGCGAAATTACGGGATGCCGTTGGTGGTGCGCTCTAGCTGGACCGATGATCCGGGCACCTGGGTGCGATCGGTGGCGGTGGGCGATCGCTCCTTAGATAACTTGGAAATTTCCCGGGCCGTTGATGCGATTCGCTACGACATTCATCAGGCGCAGGTGAACCTATTGCACGTCCCGGACCGCCCGGGCATTGCCGCTCAAATTTTCGGCGAGCTGGCAAACGCGGGGGTTTCAGTAGACCAAATTGTCCAGTCAATCCATGCGGGCAACACCAACGATATTGCTTTTACGGTGCGGGAGCCAGCGGCAAAGCAGGCGCGATCCATTACGAAGCAGCTGGCCCAAACCCTTCAGCCGGAGGGCGGTGGTGATTCTGTGGTGTGGAGCGTGGACCGTTCCGTGGCGGAGGTGAGCATTTGCGGCGCGGGGATGATTGGGCGACCGGGGGTGGCGGCGAAAATGTTTGCCACGTTGGCGGCGACGGGGGTGAATATTGAGATTATTTCCACGTCGGAGGTGCAGGTGGGCTGCATTATTGGGCCCACCTGCGGAGAAACGGATTTGCAGGGACTGTGCGATCGCGCCGTAGGGGCTTTGCAACAGGCCTTTGATCTGGAAGAGTCTGCCCAAGATACGCCACCCCTGCCGGACGACGACCCTGCCCTGCCCCCAGTGTGTGGGGTGGCCCTCGATGCGAAGCAAAGTCAAATTGCCATTCGTCAGGTGCCGGACCGCCCGGGCATGGCGGCGCAAGTGTTTGAAAAGCTGGCGGAAGACGGCATCAGCGTGGATATGATTATCCAGTCCCAGCGGCGGGAAACCCAAAACGGAGCGACAACCCGCGATAATGCTTTTACACTGGCGGAAAT
>CALCTI010000085.1 GCA_937894105.1 uncultured cyanobacterium | reverse complement strand
TCCGCACAGCGATGGCACGCCAGCCCTAGCCCATGAATGCCGCCCCACACGATATATCCCCTCGCCGCCCCGTGCCATAGTCCCCCCAGCAACATCACAATGCACAGGTTTACACAGGTGCGCCCCAAACCCAGCCGAGAACCTCCCAGGGGAAAGTACAGATAATTCCGCAGCCAGGCTCCTAAAGTCATATGCCACCGTCGCCAAAAGTCGCCCAGGCTATTAGACAAATAGGGAAAATCAAAATTCATGGGCAGTTCAAAGCCCAGTAACAGTGCACTTCCTCGGGCAATGTCCACATAGCCACTAAAGTCCAGGTAAAGCTGCAACCCATAGGCTACGGTGGCGAGCCAAATATCGCCGCTGCCCGCCCGCTCAATATTGTTAAACGATAGGTTGACAGCGATCGCCAAGGAATCCGCCACAATCCCCTTTTTGATGGCACCGCAGGCAATTAGCCATAGCCCTTCACTAAGCTGCGCTGAATTTAAAAACCGCTGCTGGGCAATGTTTTTTAGCTTGCCCGCCAGGCTTTGATAGCGAACGATAGGACCCGACAGCAGCTTTGGGAAAAAAAGCTTGTAGCTGGCAAACTCAATAAAATCCTCCGCTGGCGGTGCTCCGCGAAAAACATCCACCTGGTAGGCAATACATTCAAACGCGAAAAAGCTTAGCCCCAGGGGTGCAACCACATAGCGCGTTACCCAACCGCCCATATCGAAAAGCGCTGGCTCTTGAAATCCCCACCCCAGGGTATTCAGCACAAAGGGAATATATTTGAAGCCAAACAGCAGCAAGATATTGAAAACAACGCCAATGGTCAGGAGCTTTTTTCGCTGTTGTTGGCGTCGCCCGTCTCGTCTGGGATGGAGTAGGTCGCGCACCTGGAGACTGGGCACCCCACCGATCGCTAACCCCAGCCAAAAATTACTCAGCACCCCTGCCAATAGCAATGGCACATCGATGGGCTGGTGGAGCCCATAGAAGATTAGGCTGGCTATCAGCAGCACCGTTAATCGCCACAATCGAGTGGGGGCGAGCCAAAAGGCTGCCACCACTAAGGGTAAAAATAAGGTGTAGGACAGGGACAGAAAAGTCATGGGCATTTAACAAACCGTGGCATGCCCGGTCATACAAGCCAGCTAGGTCAAAGAAGGGCTATCGTCTGAGAGTTCGCTGACGACATGTCCTAGTTAAGTGGCTCAAGAAGTGGCTCAAGCCTACCCCATTGATACTGAAGCCTTCAACGGGTTGAAAGGGGATTGGGTCGCAAACAGAGTTTAAAACCGCGATTGGGCAAGCAGATTTCCACTGAGGTTATGTGTTCGTAATTTGGGACCCGGGAATCGGGGCGATCGCTTCAACCTATTCCCAGGCGACCTTAAATAAACGCAAATTAGCGAAGATAGGGTTAGCGATCGCCCTGTTAGGGTCCCTCAATCCAGATAAAAGGCACTTTAAGGAGCGCTGATCGCAGTTGTTCGCGAAGAGGTATCAAAGCCCTCAGTACAAGGACAAAAAATCAGATACAAAAACTGTAATCCTTACAGGGCAATAATTTCAGCCTGTTTACCGCCCGAACAAAATTGAAATCACCTTAACCCTTAACGGGCAAGGCTTTTAGCCTCTGCTTCAAAACTTTTGTCCCTGTACTGAGGTCGAAACCAATCAGTACGAGTTTCGCCTGATGCCAGCGCTGCCAGGTATTCGATTCGATAAAAACCATACGTAAAAATTTCTCCTGATTCTTCGGAATTACTAAGAAGCTGTGGAAGAGAGAAATTTGTTAAGGTTTAATAGCGCTTAAGCCAATACTTTTGTGATCCGCCATGGCTCATCCCATTGTTAAACGATTTCAGCTCGCCCTTGGCAAATATCCCTGGCTGCTGCTGGTAATGCCAGCATTGGGATGTATTGCTGGTGGCGTTGTTGCCAGTCAACCCAATGGTGACCCTAGTTTTAAGATGCTGGGCATTCTGTCCTATCGTCAGCAGGCGGTGTCTTTTTCCCAAACCGGAGCCGATATTCTACGCCAGGGACAAACCTTAACTGAAGAAGTCTTGCTGGCTGATGACGTCATTGAGGGCGTGGCAGCGGGAATTAGAGTTGAACCGGAGGAAGTAGCGAACAACGCACGGGTTAAGTTTATCCAGCCAGATCCCGAGAAGGACCCAGGGGCATCCCCTTACATTGAGGTGTCCTATAGCGATGGCAATCCCCGGCGAGCCAAAGTGGCAGTGGATTTGCTAATGACCCTGATGGAGGAAAAAAGCCTCCAGCAAAACGTAGCCCGGCTTAAGCTGATTACCAGCTCCGTCGAAGATCGACTGCCAGATGTTATTGGAGATTTACGGGCAGCGGAGCGACGACTAGAAAATTTTGATCGGATTGAAGGGGCAGCAATCTTAGCGTTCCAGATCGGTAGCTTGGTAGGGGCACTTACCAATAGCCAGCGGCAACAGCGACAGTTGCGTCTTCAGCTTGAGGGCGTTGGGGCGCAACTTAGCAGTTTGGAACAACGCCTGGGCTTGTCAGTAGACGAAGCTTATGTGTCCTCTGCCCTCAGTGCGGACCCGACGGTGCAGCAATTGCGACAGCAGCTGGATCAGGTGGAATCGGAGCGGGTGATCCAAAGTAAGCGCCTGCGGGATCGTCACCCGGTGATTCAAGATTTAGATCGGCAGCGGGAAACCTTTGAGGAGTTGCTGACGGCGCGGGCGCGTGAGGTGCTTCGGGGCACGGGCAATGTGCGTCCTTTGGAGGCAGGGGGATCGGTGCAGATTAATAGCAATTTGGACCCGGCACGACAGCGGTTGGCTAATGCACTGGTGGAGTTACAAACTCAGCGGGAGACAATTCAACAGCAGCTACAGACGGCAATTCGTTCGGAAGGGGAACTGCGTCAGCGTTATCAGACGATTCCCAATAAGCAGTTGGAGCGCGATCGCCTGGCTCAGCAGGTGGCGTTGAAAAAAGCGCTCCATGACCAAATGCAAACAAAACTGGTGGACGCTGGAGCTGCGGAAGCGGAAACTGTGAGTAGTTTGGCCCTGGCCCGCCCCGCTCAACTTAAGTCCAAGGAAATTCCTGAAAGTCCGTCGCTTATTTTATTGCTGGCTGCTGGATTGGGAGGCGGTCTGGTGGGGGCGTTGGCGCTTCTTGCGGTGCTAGGAATTTTGGATGGGCGCTTCCAGGCGGTGCCGGAACTGGTGGCCTCTTTTACGGAGCGAGAAGTGGCGATCGCCGGAACCTTGCCGGATTTGGTATTGTCCGATTGGCCCCAGGATATTTTGCCTGTGCTGGTGGAGCCATCCCCCTACGGAGAAGCCTACGAGCAGTTCCGCAGTCAGTTACGGCAGCTTAATGATCAACTTTCGGTGGTGCTGGTGACCAGCATGGATGCCCAAGAGGGTAAAAGTGTGGTGGCTTACAACTTGGCGATCGCCTCGGCACGGGCTGGAAAGCGAACCTTGTTGCTGGAGATGGGACTGCGAGCCCCCTCCAACGCTCGGGCCCTGCGAGTGGCGTTGGATCCCGACGCCCTGGAAGAGCCGCTGCAATACTACGGCAACCTGAGCAATTGTGTGCGACTGGTGCCCGACGTGGAAAATCTGTATATGATTCCCTGCCCCGGTCCCCAGCCCAATCCAGCAGCCATTATTGAGTCCAGCGAAATGCGCCAGCTAATCGCCGACGCTCGCCAGCGCTTTGATTTTGTGGTGATAGATTCCACAGCGCTGACAGGCTGCAATGACACCCTATTGCTGGAACCGGCCACCGACGGAATTTTGCTGGTGGGTCGCCCCGGTGTCACGATTAAGAGCCGGTTTAACAGCGCCCTCGACGTAATGACTGACGAAGATCAGCTTTCCATGCGCCTTATTGCTGGGGTGATTAATGGCGCTGAGGGCATTGTTGTTGACAGTGATGCCGACTATGAGCTGGATACGATGGATGAGGAGCTTTTGGATCCGGAAGATTTGGAAGTGCTGAAAAAGGCGCGAGCAGCGAAGAAGCGCAAATCCATGTCCGAGCTATCGTCCCCCCACTGGGAGCGTCCTGCATCACCGCCAGCCCCCCCCGATGATGAGCGTCTGTTACCGGAAGATGCGGTTCTTAAATAGGTCTTTTACCATGGGGCAGTGAATTGTAATGACTTCCCCCTTCAGTCCCTAATTTCTGGCAGCTGGTTTAAGCTGATTTGCGGTGCTAGCTTTCAGCATGTGCCGTCGATTCGTAGTCTGGTGATTGCTTACGGGCTTGAGGGAGCTGACTGTATTGATGTGGCGGCGGAACCGGCAGTGGTAGCGGCGGCCCAGGAAGGGTTAGCTGCTTGCGAAAGGTTGACGATCGCAAAAAAATCGCACCAAAATTCGCAAAATTACCCGCAACAAAACCAGCAAAATTACCCGCACCACAATCAACAACAAGACGATCGCTGGCGAAAGCCCTGGCTAATGGTCAGCGTAAACGACGGCGAAGACCCCCACTTTCGCACGGCCCGCTTTGATCCCAAGCGCTGTCCTGCGGACTGCCCCCGTCCCTGCGAGCGCGTGTGTCCTACAGGAGCGATCGCCCTGAACAGTGCCGCTCCTGGCGTCAACGAGCCCCTGTGCTATGGCTGCGGGCGATGCCTATCGGTGTGTCCCCACGGCTATATTGACGCGGTCACTTACCAGCGATCGCCCCAGGATTTACCGGACCTGGTGCTGGACCTGGGGATAGATGCCCTAGAAATTCACACCCACGTGGGGCATTACCAACAATTTCAAACCCTGTGGCGATCCGTGCGCCCCTATTTGCCAAACCTTAAGCTTGTCGCCGTGAGCTGCCCTCGCCATCCTGAGGCAATTTCCTATTTGGGCGACTTATGGGACTGGGTTGCTAAGGACGTGCGGCGGGCTGGATGCGCGTGGCTATGGCAAGCGGACGGAAAGCCCATGAGCGGCGACCAGGGGCAAAAGGCAACGGATCCGGCGCTCGCCTACGGTGAAGACCTGTTGAAAACGAACCTGCCGGGCTTTATCCAGCTTGCAGGGGGCACCAACCAAACCACCGCCGATAAATTACGCCAGCGGGGGCTGATGGGAAAAATTGCTGGGGTTGCCTACGGTGGCTATGGGCGATCACAACTAAAACCCGTGTTGGACCAGCTCGAACGGCGAGAACAGCAGTGTAACCAAACCCTGACCTTAGAATCCCAAACGGATTTGCTCCATCAAGGACGGGCGATCGCTCGCAACCTAATCGCCCCCCTAAAAGGTTCGGTCCCCCCTCATTCACCCGCGGTCCTAACACCGATACCCTTAAATCAGAGCCTCTAAATACACCAGCGTTCCCCAAGCACCTGCTTGGAATCGTTACCAACCCAAGAAAGTGCCAAACCCTCGCCCTATAAGAATTACAGCTTCAATCTGCTTGTTTAGTCAGAGCGCAATATCCCTAACTGCACAGGAGCTGGGGAGCAACTGATAACGCACCCTACAACAACATCCCTAAAGCAATTTGGAAATTCTCGGTGTTTCTTAGAAAAAATCAACAAATCCTCAGTGCTAGCAACGCCTCCAGACATTCCCCCTATTGTCCATTCCGTGATCCCAAGATCCCCCACTTGGGGTTACCATGCGAACATAAACAGCGGCAAAATCAGCTAAAAGAGCCTGGTTTAGAAGCATCTCGGCGAGCTTAAAAAATATACAAAAAAAAGCACACGCAGATAAATCACCGCTACCGTCTTAGAAAACGACCTAATAAAACCATGTTGAAATCCTAACGGCCACCTATCTTCAATCTAGGCGTCTACCTTCGAGTTTTTCTGAAAAGCACCAGTTTTCTGAAAAATACTAAGGATTTTACAGTTAATACCGGTGAAACATTCCGGTCCAAAAATCCCAGTGTTAAAAGCTCAACAGCACGCAAAATATTTAACGCCAACCCACTGGTGACTTTGGCAATTTAGGCAAATTTTATACACATGCCCCAACCATTGAGTGCCGACAACACGTTTGACGTGACGCCTGCGACTGAAGCTCCCGGGGAGCCCGCCTCAAACAATTCGAACGCCATCTCCTCAAACGGCGACCCCAACCCTATCAGCCACAGGCTACCTAACGCAAGCACCGATCAAGTAGCCGAGCAGTCCACCGAATTAATGGAATCTATTGAACTGGGACGAACCCAATCCAGCGGCGATTTAGAGCAATTGCTAGGGGTTCTCCCCCTCCCTCTGGTTAGTTTATTGCGCAATCACGAGAAGCTGGATGACCTGGTAGAAGTGGTTATGGACCTGGGGAGGCGTCCCGAGGCGCGATTTTTCCAGGGCTCTGAATATCTAGGGGATCAGACCGTTACCAATGAAGACCTGGAGTACACCATCGAAGGGGTGGGGCACTTTGGGGGCGATAATCGCGCCGGTATTGAGCAAACTCTCCATCGCATTAGCGCCATGCGTAACCGCCAGGGCAAGGTGGTGGGGCTCACCTGTCGGGTGGGTCGCGCTGTGTTTGGCACGATCGCCATGATTCGCGATCTGGTGGAAACGGGCGGGTCAATTTTGATGCTGGGACGACCGGGGGTGGGTAAAACCACGGCCTTGCGGGAAATTGCCCGGGTGTTGGCGGACGATCTGGATAAGCGGGTGGTGATTATCGATACGTCCAATGAAATTGCGGGGGATGGGGATATTCCCCACCCGGCCATTGGGCGATCGCGACGGATGCAGGTGTCGCGACCGGAATTGCAGCATCAGGTGATGATCGAGGCAGTGGAAAACCATATGCCGGAAGTGATTGTTATTGATGAAATTGGTACGGAGCTGGAAGCCCTGGCTGCCCGCACCATCGCCGAGCGAGGGGTGCAACTGGTGGGAACCGCCCACGGCAATCAGCTCGCCAACTTAATTAAAAATCCCACCCTGTCGGACCTGGTGGGGGGCATTCAGTCGGTCACCCTTGGGGACGAGGAAGCTCGCCGTCGGGGCTCCCAAAAAACCGTGCTAGAGCGTAAAGCGCCGCCCACCTTTGAAATTGCGGTGGAAATGCAGGAGCGTCAGCGGTGGGTGGTGTATCCCGAAGTGGCGGGCACCATTGATCGCCTGCTGCGGAAAAAGCCTGCTGACTATCAGGTGCGTACGGTGGACAACGGCGGGGAAGTGTCCGTCACCCACGAGCAGCCGGAGGAACAGTTGCCCCTCGATTCGCCGAGGCGTGGACGGAACGGTATGGTTTATGCACCCATGGCGGGATCGGATGGATGGCGTGGGTCGGGACGTATGCAGGCGGTTCCCCCTCGGGTGTCCCGTGGCAATAATGCCAATGCATTACGTCCGGTGCAGTCGCCCCTGGGACCATCGTTAAGCCCGGCGGAGGAATTTCAACAGCTTCTTGATGCCAGCACAATAGAGCCGGATAAGGGGGTGGACGATCGCGGTCGCATTAGCGGCTATACCTATGTGTATCCCTATGCCATTAGCCGTCACCAGTTGGATCAGGTGATTGAGCTGATGAATTTGCCGGTGGTGTTAACGAAGGAGCTGGATTCGGCTGATGCGGTGCTGGCGTTGCGATCGCACCTAAAAAACCATTCCAAACTGCGGCATTTGGCCAAAAATCGTCAGTTGCCCATTTACATCGTCAAATCCAACAACATGTCCCAAATTAGCCGCACCCTGAAGCGGCTGTTGAAAATGGACGATGGTGAAGCGGAGCCAGTGGATTTGCGGCTATTTTCTGGCAAGGGTAATGATGACGAGCTGGAGGCCCTGGAGGAGGCGCGGCTGGCGGTAGAGCAAATTGTGTTGCCGAAGGGACAACCGGTGGAATTGTTACCGCGATCGCCCAAGGTGCGCAAAATGCAGCACGAGCTAGTGGAACATTACAAGCTGTCGTCCACCAGCTTTGGCGACGAGCCTAACCGCCGACTGCGGATTTTCCCGGCATAAGTTATTAGTGAAATTTCATGCTTGAAAAACTAGCTTAGGAGCATCATGGTGAAGCTCGTTTCTTCCGACCTCGAGAATTTGGTGTTTAGCAATGAGCCGTTTTTACTCGAGGGGGCAGATGATCGCTCCACTGCTTGCCTAATTCTGCATGGCTTGGGGGGCGGTCCCTTTGAGTGTGGGCTGCTGGCACCGTTTTTAAATAATCAGGGCTGGACTGTGCAGGCGATCGCCTATCCGGGGCACGACTACCGCCCAGATGACGGCAGAATGCCTGATTCCCGTTGGGAAGAATGGTTAGTGAAGGCGATCAAAACCTATGACAGCCTAGTGGCAACCTACGGGAAAGTGACGGTTATTGGCTTTTCTACCGGATGTCCCCTAGCGTTAGCGCTGGCGCTGAGATATCGGGAAGCTCAACTGGTGGATGGGGTAGTGTGGATGGCTCCGATTCTGG
>CALCTI010000084.1 GCA_937894105.1 uncultured cyanobacterium | reverse complement strand
CAGATCTGATACCCCATCCAACCGCCGCCCCTCCACGGAACAGCTAAGAAAGCTGCGCGAGTCTCTGGACATCCTGTTGCAATCGGTGGCGGCGCTTATGCTTTTCCCCAGCGCCATTACCGGGGAGCCAGGACAAATGTTTATGGGAGTGCTCCACGGGCTGCGGGATGCTAGCTATCCATCCACAACGCCGCTGGAGGCTTATGGCGACTGGTTTCGGGCTTTGGCGAGGGATGGACGCAGTTGGCGATCGTGGATTATTGATTGTTTGCTGAAGGCGGAAAATCCCTTTTCGGAGGCAGCCCAGTCGGAAGAATTTGGTGAGCTGCCAACGGCGATGGTGGCAGCGGCGCGACAGGATTTGCAAGCGATGGGAAATATTGCCTGGTGCGATGATCGGGACTTGGCCCAGTGGACCGCCACGTTTGCTCCCCAGGAGATTAGCTTGCCGCGATGGGAGGGGTCGGAGCCGAAGCCCCTTAAGCCCATTGGGCAGCAGGAACTGGATAAGGCGATCGCCCAGCTTCCCATTACTTTAGATGAGTCGAAAAATTGGGGCGAACATCTGGAAACCTTAGCGGCGTACTATCGCCAAATGGGGGTGGGCACCTACTGTAAAACTCGGGCGTTTCGCTGGCGATCGCAACAGTTGTCCAGCCTTTCTCGACCTAGTGCGATCGCCCTGGAGGATTTGGTGGGCTACGACCGGGCGAAGGAGACCCTAGTGCGCAATACGGAGTTTTTGCTAGGGGGGCATCGGGCGCTGAATGTGTTGCTCTACGGCAGCCGCGGGTCGGGTAAGTCGTCGTTGGTGAAGGCATTGCTGTCGGAATATGGCAGTTGCGGGTTGCGGCTGGTGGAGGTGGCGAAGGACGAGTTGCGATCGCTGCCGGACTTGGTGGATCAGCTAGCCAGCGCTCCCGACCGCTACAAGTTCATTGTGTTTGTGGACGACCTGTCCTTTGAAGAAGACGATAACGATTTCAAAGCCCTTAAGGTGGTTTTGGAAGGTAGCACCACGGAGCGCCCCGATAATGTGGTGGTGTATGCCACCACTAACCGTCGCCATTTGGTGCGGGAGTATTTTGAAGAGCGCCCCCGACCGAAGGATGCGGATGAGATCCATACCTGGGATACGGTGCAAGAAAAGCTGTCCTTTAGCGATCGCTTTGGGCTGACCCTGACGTTTGAACCGGCGAACCAGGATAAATATTTAGATATCGTCACCCATTTGGCATCCCAGGCAGAATTAACCCTTGATCCTGAAACGTTGAAATTCCGGGCACTCCAGTGGGCAACCCAACATAACGGTCGATCCGGGCGATCGGCGCGCCAGTTTATTGATTACCTAAGCGCTGAATTGGCGATGGCATCGGATAAAGAAGCTGCTAAGGCATCTAGTGATAATGCAAAAGATGCCCCAGCGGAAGATACCCCAGCGGAAGATGCTGCAAACGGTGCCAACGATGCCAATGGCTAGGGCGTGTCATCAATTAAACTTCAGAAGCCTTGCGCAGTGGGAAGTACACGCCCTTTCAAATAAAAAATACTAGGGGCTGAAACCCTTGCAGCTATTGAACTTGAGATTTAATTGATGACAGCCCCTAGTCGCGATCGTCAGTCCCTATACCCAGCCCTCGCCAATAAAATTTATGGCAATTACGGCGGGCAGGGCCCCATGTGCCAGCAAACCCTAGCTGCGATCGCCCATGCTTACCAAGAGGTTCAAACCTTAGGGCCCTTCGGCGGAGCGGTGAAAGGGTGGATTGATCGAGAAGTGCCTGCCCTGCGTCAGGCGATCGCCCAGGAATTGCACGTTGCCCCCAGCACCATTGCCCTGACGGAAAACGTTACCGACGGCTGCAATATTGCCCTGTGGGGACTGCCGTGGGAATCGGGCGATCGCATTTTGATGTCCGACAGTGAGCATCCCGGCATTGTGGCGATTATTCAAGAGCTGGGGCAGCGGTTCGGCGTCGAGGTGGATATTTACCCAATTCAAAATCTAGCTACCGACGAGGAGGCGGGCAATGCGATCGCCGCTGGTCTGACCCCGCGCACCAAGTTGGTGGTGCTGAGCCATATTGCTTGGAATACGGGCGCAGTTTTTCCCCTGACGCAAATTGTGGATCACTGCCACAACAATGGAACACTGGTGCTAGCGGACGCGGCCCAAACGGTGGGTATGCTGCCGCTGAATCTACCGGAAACGGGGGTCGATTTCTATGCCTTCACCGGGCACAAATGGCTGTGCGGCCCTGCCGGAGTCGGCGGATTGTATGTGAGTCCCAACGTTGAATTGCGCCCCACCTTTATCGGCTGGCGCAGCATCACCTTCACCGAAACGGGCGCGCCAGCGGGCTACGACACCACCGCCAAGCAGTATGAAGCGGCCACTTCCGCTTACCCCCTGTACGTGGGGTTGCGCACCGCCATCGCACAGCATCACACCTGGGGCACTGCCGAGGAGCGATATGGGCAAATTTGCACCCTAAGCGCCCGAACGTGGGAACAATTACAGGAGACATCAGGGGTGCATTGTGTGCATCCAACGCCGCCTAAGTCGGGGTTAATTTCCTTTCAGGTGGGCGATCGCCCCGACGATAGAACCAGTGCCAGGATTTCACGACAGCGCCACCAAAAAATTGTGGACACCTTGGAGAACAAGTACGGCATCCTAACTCGAACCCTGCTGAACCCCTCCTGTATCCGTATTTGCTGGCACTATCTCAGTACCGAAGCCGACAGCAACAAATTTGTTGACGCCTTATCAACCCTCTTGCCAACGGTGCTCTAACGGTTGCGTAGCAATAACTGTAGAGAATTAAGTCGCTCGCCTGTCCGGATTTAGCCCTATTGATCTCGGTAAAACGAGGGTAGGTTATGGTGTGAACGATAACACCTTGCAAGGGATCGCCTTACCGCCAACATTCTTGCGAAACCCGCAGAGAACAATGAACCAGCCCCCCATGAAGTCCACCGCCAAAGTTCCCGTTTCTGTTTTAATCCCCGCTAAAAATGAGGAATCGAATCTTCCCGCTTGTTTAGAAAGCGTGGCGCGGGCGGACGAAATTTTTGTGGTGGACTCCCAAAGTGAAGATCGGTCTATTGGAATTTGCGAAGAGTTCGGCGCATAGGTGGTTCAATTTCGCTTCAATGGCACTTGGCCCAAGAACAAGGATAGGTCCCTAGAAAATCTGCCCTTCCGCAATGAATGGGTGTTAATCGTAGACTGTGACGAGCGCATTACTGACGCTTCCTGGGACGAAATTTCTGAGAAAATCAAAGCCCCTGAATTCTCCGGTTTCTACATTAATCGCCGGGTGTTTTTCCTGGGGAAATGGATTCGCCACGGCGGTAAATATCCCGATTGGAACCTACGATTGTTTCGCCACGCAGTGGGTCGGTATGAGAACTTAGGCACGGAGAATATACGAAATACGGGCGATAACGAAGTGCATGAGCACGTGATTATTCATCCGAATGATGGTCAAACGGGCTATCTTCAAGAGGATATGATGCACATTGACTTCCGAGATATTTACCATTGGTTAGCGCGCCACAATCGCTATTCCAATTGGGAAGCTCAGGTGTATTTAAATATTTTGGAAGGGCGCAGTGCATCGGGCACCATCGGCAGCGATTTATTCGGTGATTCTGTTAAGCGAAAGCGGGCATTAAAGCAAATTTGGGTGCGTTTGCCCTTTAAACCGTTGATTCGGTTTGTGTTGTTTTACTTTTTGCGTCTGGGCTTTTTGGATGGATTTCCCGGCTACGTTTATGCGCGCATGTTGAGTCAATACGAGTATCAAATTGGCGTAAAGCTGTATGAGTTGCGTAAATTTGACGGACAGCTGAATATGCAAGCGGCTGAATCTCAGCCCGTTCGCAGCCGCGTTTAGGGATTATGACGAATTCTGCTGGCGATCGCCCCTTTCCCCCTCGATCTCCTCAAGCGATCGCCCTAAATACTCCACCGGCCATGGACCTAACCCGCTATGACCAAAGCTGGTATGACCGGGGGCGATCGGGCTGGTATGTGCTGTTGTGGTGGTTGGTGCAGGGGGTCGTATTTCCCCTAACGCTGCACTCAGCCCACGGAATTCGGCGACAAATTCTGCGATGGTTTGGGGCAAAAATTGGTCAAGGGGTCAGTATTCGCCCCACCGCACGATTTACCTACCCTTGGAAAGTGGAAATCGGCGATCACAGTTGGGTGGGCGACGACGTGGTGTTTTACAGCTTGGCTCCCATTCGTCTCGGTCGCCACTGTGTGGTGTCCCAAAAATGCTACCTGTGCGCCGGAAGCCATGATTTAACAGATCCGGCATTTGGATTGGAGGTGGCAGAGGTGGTTATCGGCAATGGGGCTTGGGTGGCCACCGATTGCTTTATTGCGCCGGGGGTTACCGTTGGAGCCAATGCGGTCATTGGAGCTCGCAGTAGCGTCTTTCGGGATATTCCCGGCGGCAAAATTGCAGTGGGCAGCCCCTGTAAAGTGCGAGGCGATCGCGCGATGCAGGTACAGTAAGAACCAGTTATTCAACCCGTCGCGTGGAATCCCTGTCCATTGTTCTAACAACCTACCAATGCACCCGACGGGAGAATGGTTCGGCAATTTTCCAGCGCACCCTGGACAGTCTTTCCCTTGCCATTCAACGATTTCAAAGCCAGTATCCCGAGGTCGAATTGGACGGGGTGATTGTGGATGATGGATCTACCGATGACACCGTAGCGATCGCCCAACCCTGGCTCCATTCCCTCCCCTTAAACTCCTGGTCCTTAGCGATACAGCCAGACAATCGAGGGCTATCCGCAGCGCGAAACCGAGGGGCACAAGAAACCCAGGGCGACATTCTGTGTTTTTGCGACGACGACGATATTTATTTTCCCCGGCACTTCCAGCTAATTTACGAAGGCTTTCAAACGCCTTTGCCATTGGCAGCGCCGTTCCTCGTGGGCTCCCCCGGCGATCGCCCCGCCATCGTTAGCACCAGTATGCGCTTCAGCGATCCGATCCAACCCCAATGGAAACAGGGATTGGAAAGCACCATGATTCAAAATCGCGGCATTCGGCGAACCCTCCACCACTTTATCGGCGGCTTCCCAGAAGACGATTGCTTTCGTAGCGGCGGCGAAGACATTGCCTATTCCCGATGGGCGGAAACCTTTGGGCGGCGGCACCATTTATCCACGGAAACTCTGGAATATTGTCGCTATCCCGGTAGCCACTTTGATCGACAGCTAAAGACTTTTCAGCGATCGCCCAACCTAGAGCAACTGGCAACTGAGCAAACCCCAGAGGAGTTAGCCCTAAACCAAGCTCGCCATCAGGTTTATTTAAATCGCGATCGTCAACTGCGAGCTATTTTTCAGGAACAGTGGTTCTCGTGCAGCCCTGCTTTACAGCAATAATCGACCGATTTGGGCCGTACGCTGGCGAAATTAAAGAATTTGCATCGAGGAATTCCCTGAACGCTGTAGGATAAACGCCAGAACGTTTGGTAATTAGTTTGGTCGTTAATTGAGTGATTAATTTGCCAATCAATTCTTCCGAACTTTTTTCCTGGTTTTAATTCTGGAAACGTAAGACGTTATTATCGTTTTCTTTTTCGCCTAACGTCTTCCGTTTTCACCGCGACCTACTTTTTTTTGCCATGCGCATTCTGTTTCTTCACCCCAACTTTCCCGCCCAATTTCGCCACGTTTCCGCTATTTTGGGACGGGATCCCAACAACCAGGTGGTGTTTGGAACCAAAAACGAAAATCCCGAATGGCGAATTGCCGGGGTTCGCAAAGTCCTATTTAAACCCTCCCGCGATGTCCACCCTGGCACCCACCACTACGTGCGTCCTACAGAAAACGCCGTGCTCCAAGGACAGGCCATGTACCGGGTCGCTGAAGCCATGCGCAATAGTGGTTTTATTCCCGATTTAATTTACGGGCACTCGGGCTGGGGCTCCACGACCTTTATTAAAGATGCGTTTCCCGAATCGAGATTTTTAGGGTATTTCGAGTGGTTTTATAATGCTCGCGGCGCTGATGCGGATTTTGATCCTAACGATCCCCTGTCCGTAGACGATATTGCGCGGATTCGGTTAAAAAATTCGCCGATTTTGCTGGATTTAAATAGCTGTGACTATGGGGTCT
>CALCTI010000083.1 GCA_937894105.1 uncultured cyanobacterium | reverse complement strand
AAACAAAGCTAGGGGCTGAAACCCTTACGGCTCTTGACTTAGGGATTCAATTGATGACAGCCCCTAGACACAAAAAAGCTATTCGACGCAACAAGTGCGATGCCGAATAGCTTATCCTTAGACACTCAGAATTAAATTGTTAGATTTTTGCGGATTAACGCAGGAGGATCCTCAAAGATTCAGACGAAGCCATAATGGCAACTGCCTTTACCTAAGACCTTACATCAAGCCAATTTGAGACAAGATGCCCTGACCGGTCATCAGCTCAGTTGCGATGCCGATCACGAAACCCAACATAGCCAAACGGCCATTCCAGGTTTCAGCAAATCCGGTGAATCCTACTTTTCCTTCAGTTTGCTCGCTCATAAGAGTTACCTCAACTAACTAGCGGTAATTTCGAACTCAGCTTCTTTGTCAAGCTTGTTATTCAAAATTTAACACAAGCGTTTGACAGTTGCAATATATCTTTTTGATTAATGAGTAAAGACTCTCGTATTGATTCTTTACTTTTTTGATTTGCCCTTTATTCTAACGAATTACCCCGAGATCTCCGGTTACTTTCAATACAAATACAGAGCCAGCCCATACTAATTTTCCACCAACGAAAGAATAGGTTTCAGCGATCTGGCGATCAAAATTACTCATTTTTTTCAGTAAGCACCTGAATTTGGCACGCTATTGAGAAAATCTAAGAGTATGGGCTTGCCCTGAATACAAGCTTGAGTCCAAATATGTCAATGC
Source organism: uncultured cyanobacterium (assembly GCA_937894105.1). Classification (GTDB taxonomy): domain Bacteria; phylum Cyanobacteriota; class Cyanobacteriia; order CACIAM-69d; family CACIAM-69d; genus CALGDE01. Next base: position 5,859 of record CALCTI010000083.1, on the reverse strand, counting down.
ACCGGAAGCAGGATGGAGTAGAATTCGGCGAAAAAAACACCTTCATTGCACATCGCCATCAAAGGATCTAAACCTTATTTCCCCTAAAAAACTTCTGGAGCTCGCCGCCAACATCGATTCCAATCAGCCATTAAAGTTTCAATCAATGTTGTTTTTAGGTGATTTCCTTAGAGAATGCCACCAATCAAGCCCAAAACCCAGTATTTGCGAGAGTTTCAAGCCCATAGTTGTTTTATCTAAAAGGACATGTACTGCTTATTAGGTAGAGCATCTGAAGCTTAATGGATAGTGCGCCCTAGCCCATTGGGTTAGCTTTTATTCTCCACAGTTTTGTTTCTTTGCAGGTCTTATACTCGCTGTGTTTATATCTGTTGTTGATTCTCTGCCCGTTTTGTTTTATGCCCGCCCCAAAGCCCTACAGCAAAATTCCCATTAATGAGTGTCATGATCGCCTAGTGCCTATCCAAGGACCTCACTTAAAGATCCTGAGCCCCCATCCTTACGCGGCACTGGGGGCTCCCTACGGAATATACTCCCCATTTTTTCTACGTCAAAAAGTTTTAAATCGTTTGCAACAGGCGGCGATCGCCTTGCAGGAAACCAATCCCGGATGGGCGATCGCCATTTACGATGCCTACCGCCCCATCCCTGTGCAGCAGTTTATGGTTGACCACACCTTCAACAGTTTGGCTCAATCTCAAAATTTAGACAGTCAGCAATTGCGCCAGTGCCCCGATACTCCAGCGGCCCAATCCCTGTGGCATCAGGTGTACCAATTTTGGGCACTCCCTAGCCCTGATCCTAAGATGCCACCACCCCACAGCACCGGCGGCGCTGTGGATATTACCCTTTGTGATGACACGGGCAAGGGGGTAGATATGGGGACTCCCATTGATGAGTGCTCCCCCCGCTCTTTTCCCAATCATTTTGCCGATACTGTTGAACCGGACGCGATCGCCATCCACCGCACCCGACAACGCTTAGCTCGCCTGCTAAAAGAGCAAGAATTTATCCAGCACCCCAACGAATGGTGGCATTTTTCCTGGGGTGACCAGCTTTGGGCTTGGCAAGGTCAGCGAGCAACTGCTTACTTTGGGGCGATCGCGGAAAATAGCGACGAACAATAGCCTTTGACAGGCGTGGCAAATAAAGTTGAAAGCCTTTTGCTATAAGCCATCCAGACTCTTCCTCACAGGGATTTGGGGGGCGTTTCCAATGGTGATGTTGATCACTCTAACCCTGGGTATTTGTTCACAAAATCGTCGCCCGGCGATCGCAAAATTCTTATCGATGCGATCGCAATAGCTCTATCAAAAGATCACGATGTGAAGACGGTAGGTATCACCGCGCCGACCAGCTATTAAACGGATACTAAAGCCATCGAAAAGAAGGTTTTTTACATCCCTTTTTATATTGTTAATATCCGGTTTGCGTCCGTCGAACTCCCATGCTTTCTTCTGTCAGCGCTGTCATAACCTGTTGGTCCTTTGATTACGCTTTCTCTTTCCAAATACTGGAAACAACGGCCCATTTAGCTGCCGCGATCGCCTGCCTATCCATGCCGGTTACCCTTTACCAGGCACGTCAACAGGCGAATTACAACACCCGCCCGCTGCTGCTAATTACCAGCGCCTTTACTCTCTGCCTTGGATTAAACGAATCCGTTTCTGCCCTAACCGCATGGCAACAGCAACCCTATGCCCCCGACACTTTTAAGGTTTTGTGGGCAATCATGTCAGCGTTTATTTGCTTAATTGCATCGCGATCGCTAGAGGAAAATGCCCTTGATTTCCTGACCACCCGCCAGGAGTTAGCCTCTATTCGGACCTTAGCTAAAACCGATCCCTTGACCGGCTTGGAAAATCGCCAGGGCTTTAACAAAAGCTTGGAGAACGCCATTGAAAATAGCAAAAACGCCAAAAAGCCTGGCGTTCTGATGCTGCTGGACTTAGACGGATTTAAGGCAGCGAACGACGCTTACGGGCACCTAGTGGGCGACCATATTTTGCAGCGGGTGTCACAAATTCTCCAGCGTCACGCCCGCAGGTCTGACTGTGTTGCTCGTCTAGGGGGGGATGAGTTTGCGGTGGTTTGGAATCAGTGCAACCTAGAGTCGGCTAAGAACCTGGCAGAAAGCGTTCGCCAAGATATTGCCAAGCTGTGGTTGTCCCAGGGTCCTAAAGATGCGGCGATCGTCACTGCCAGTATTGGTCTATGTATCGTGGATCCCAACTCCAGCGTCACCGGCATGTACGAACTAACGGACCGCGCCCTTTATGTATCCAAGCGCGAGGGCAAAAACCAAGTGTCCTGGATGCCAAACTTCAAGGCAATGCCCACTTCGTCCACCTTGGAGAGCACTCCCCAAAACACTGACGCCGAAGTCACCCAGCAGCACACCCTATCTCCGACGTCCCTCGCTAGCTCTTTCGAATCCTCATTGAGCATCTCCATTTCTGAACCTTTTCAATAAGGAACAGTTTTCTAATATCAAAATTTTTCTTACCCTTACTGCATTCTCAAACCCTATATACATATGACTTTAATCAGGTTTTGCTGAGGGCGTGCCATCAATTAAACTAGCTCTAAACAAGCTAAAGCTTTATCCCATAAGGGTTACACCGTAAAGTTGCAATACGCAGAGGCAGATTGATTTTTAAGCAAAAATCGTTAGCTCTATTGATTTAGCCAAAGGGGGCTTTTTAAAATCTGAAATAGCAGAGTTTTTGCCCTGGAGATGGCATGGGTCGTCCACCTCTTTTCAGGCTAGAACCTTTATGAAATGTGGGCTTCAGCGTTTTTTTGTTGCCTTGAAATGTTGCCCTTCTAATTCACATCAGACGTATGAAACTTCAGAAGCCTTGCGCAGTAGGAAGTATATGTCCTTTCAAATAAAAAATACTAGGGGCTGAAACCCTTACAGCTGTTGAACTTGAGATTTAGTTGATGACAGCCCCTAGTGAGTAGCTTATTAAAATTGGCTTTACGTTGAACTCAAGTGGAAAGGGTTTAAATTGGCAGTGCCACCCTATTGGTTGCTGTGATGCTTCTTGATAGACCTCTTTTCTCTGTTGTTATTCCTGTATGGCAAGAAGCGGACAAAATTAGAGCTGCACTGGACCACTTGCATTGTGTCGCTGAAGGAATTCCCTATGAGGTTATTGTTGTTGACGGCGATCGCGAAGAATCGACCCTAAAAGCGATTAGACCTTTCTTGGGAGCTATGGATAGGTTTCCACGCGTCCCTGTCCACTGCGTCATTTCTGAAAAGGGACGGGGTAACCAAATGAATTATGGGGCAGAGAAAGCGATCGCCCCCATCCTTCTATTTCTACATGTAGATACAAAGCTTCCTCCCCAGGCTCTAGAAAAAATTCTTTCTAAGTTAAACCAGTCTCGCGAGATTGCCGCTGGAGCTTTTGATTTATCCATTGAGTCATCTCGATGGATTTTTAAAATGATTGGCAAAGTTTCGTCATGGCGATCGCGGATTACTCGAATTCCCTACGGCGACCAGGGAATTTTTATTCGACGAGAAGTGTTTGAAGCGGTGGGAGGATTTGAAAATGTGCCGTTGATGGAAGATGTCACATTAATGCGATCGCTGAAAAAGCAACATATAAAAATTTGCTTCTTGTCAGATCCAGTTTGCACGTCAGCACGACGATGGGAACGAGAAGGTATTATTCGATGTACCCTGCGGAACTGGTGTCTCATTACGTTGTACTTGCTAGGAGTTAAGCCACAGTTTTTATCCCAGTTCTATAGATAAAAAATAGAACGAAATTTACTTTCAGTGTGGTGAAGCCGAATTTCCAAAGCAGAGCAGGGAGAAGACTTAGGGAAGGCTTAGGGCGTGCCACCCATTAAACTCCAAACGTCTGACGCGAGGGGAATTACACGCCCTTTAGGATTAAAAAATGCTAGAGACTGCTCCCCTTATCGCCCTTAATTTAGAGATTTAATTGATGACAGCCCCTAGGACTCTGTCACAATAAAACAGTCATTTATAGAGTGTTCTCTTGTTTATGACTCATCAGTCAACAGAAAAATCCGTCAGTGGTTCCGTGGTTCAAGACGACTCTGCTCAGGAACCCTCTGAAAAGTCATCTTTTCCATGGGGCAAGCTCACTAGCTCACCGATCATATTGATTCTGCCGTTTTTCTTTTGGGGAACGGCAATGGTCGCAATGAAAGGGGCACTGCCCCATACAACTCCGTTTTTTGTGGCGGGAACTCGCTTAGTACCTGCAGGGATATTGGTGCTAATTGTTTCCTGTGCGCTTCGGCGTCCGGTCCCCGTCACCTGGCAAGCATGGACGTGGATTTTAGGATTTGCTGTTGTAGACGCGGCCCTATTTCAAGGTTTTTTAGCGCAAGGGCTTACTTTAACCAGCGCTGGATTAGGGTCAGTGATGATTGACTCTCAGCCCCTGGCGGTGGCTGTATTAGCACGCTGGATTTATGGAGAAGTGGTCGGTTTTTGGGGCTGGCTAGGACTGGCAATTGGTCTATTGGGAATCAGCGTGATTGGGTTGCCTGATGTTTGGATTCAAGGTCTGTTTACATCAGCGTTTTGGGTGAAACAATTTCAGGGAGTGGGTTCTAATTTTTCAGAGAGCGGAGTGAATTGGGCTCAAATGTTAGATGGTGTTGGACGAATTTGGGATAGCGGCGAATGGTGGATGTTATTGGCGGCGATCGCCATGGCGATTGGCACGGTGATGATGCGAGCTATCAGCCACCACGCAGATCCATTAATGGCAACAGGGTTCCATATGGTGCTGGGAGGATTGCCGTTATTCGCTTTATCGTCAGGGCTGGAGGTTAATCAGTGGAATGCTTTAACCGCCAATGATTGGATTGGGTTGGTATACACAACGGTTTTTGGCGGGGCGATCGCCTACGGATTATTTTTCTTCCTCGCAGCAAAAGGCAACTTAACTAGCCTCAGTTCCTTGACATTTTTTACCCCCGTTTTCGCCTTATTTTTTGGGAGGCTCCTGCTTTCAGAATCATTGACCACCGTGCAGGGAGCAGGGATATCTTTAACGCTCATCAGTGTAGTTCTGGTTAATCGGCGAGAACAGTTGAAGGGGGGAAGGACATCACCTGACTCGCAAACTCCGCAGCAGGAGTAACAACGGCAGGCTGGTTTAAAAGCAACATTGTTGTGGATGGATTCACCTCAAAACCAATACGCTTATAAAATTCCTGCTGTTGAGTTGTCATCAAATATACTCGCTCTACTTTTGCCACTGCCGGATGGCTCAAAAGAGTGTGAATTAATTTCCGCCCAATTCCCGCCCCTTGATATTTTGAATCCACAACAACGTCCCAAATTGTGGCCCGATAGACCCAGTCTGACGTTGCCCGAGCGAAGCCAATTAGGTCACCGTTATGCCAGGCAGAAATAACCGGATTGCTATGCTTAAGGGCTAAGCTCAAGTCTTCGAGCGAACGACTTTGAGCCCAAAATGCCGTTGAATCAAACAATTGCTGTAACTGTTTTAAATCAATAGTTTGGATATCACTGAACTGCACCTGACTACAGTCAATTGTTTGATCCTTAAATGTACGTTTAACGGTTTTGGCAAGAAAAGACATGGGAGTATTGTTTAAATATTCTTGAAACAAGTTAACGCTAGAGGAAACTTGAGACAAATCTAACAAGATCGCCGCCTAGGAATGCGTCGTTTATGTAGCTTCCCTAGGGGATTTTTAAGGCTTTACTAGGCTCTAAATTCACCTCTAAATCTAAAAGTCGGTTCAATAAACAACAAGACATGTTGAAACATTCTGCCAAAGCTAGGGCGTGTCATCAATTAATCTCCAGAAGCCTGATGCAGTGGGGAGTAC
>CALCTI010000082.1 GCA_937894105.1 uncultured cyanobacterium | reverse complement strand
TTACTCCAATAAAAAACGGGAGCGCAAAAAATCAAGCCTGTCGCTGGGTGGATGTTTTGAACAGAAGATTTAAAGGAGTGTCTTTGATTTGGACCAGAGTCGAGCGCTGAGCTTAACCTTTAATCCATACGAACAGGAATATGGTGGCTTTTAAGGTGGTCTTTGATTTCCCGCACGCTGAGTTGACCGTAATGGAGTAGCGATGCTAGAAGGGCTGCCTCGGCTTTTCCGTCAAGGATCGCCTCACGAATATGGTCGCAATTCCCCGCGCCCCCGGAGGCAATCACCGGCACATTGACCGATTCAGCAATGCTGCGCGCTAGCCCCAGGTCATAGCCCGCTTGGGCTCCGTCCGCGTCCATGCTGGCAACCAGTAATTCTCCCGCCCCTCGATTAACCATTTCCTTAGCCCAGGCGATCGCATCCAGCCCCGTATTTTCCCGACCGCCCCGCACATATACATCCCACGCCGTGGGCACCCCGTCGGTCCCTGTTCCGTCGCGCCGCCGTGCATCGATCGCCACCACAATGCACTGGGCACCGAAGCGTTCACTGGCTCGATTAATTAGATCCGGATCGCGCACGGCGGCCGAATTAATGCTGGTTTTATCAGCCCCTGCTCGCAGAAGCTCTTTAATCGTTTCCAAATTGCTAATGCCGCCGCCCACCGTCAGGGGAATAAACACCTCTTCGGCAGTGCGATAAACCACATCAAAAATAATTCCCCGGTCCTCATGAGTGGCCGTGATGTCCAGAAATACCAGCTCATCTGCACCAGCACGATCGTAAATACGCGCCAGCTCCACTGGATCGCCAGCATCCTTTAAATCAACAAAATTCACCCCCTTCACCACGCGTCCTGCTTTAACGTCTAGACAGGGCAAAATTCGCTTCGCTAGCATCAACAGCTCTCCTTTTCGATGTCAAACAGAAATGTATTGAGACTTCTCTTCAGCCAAGCTTGAACAATCTTTAAGTAAGTTTAAGCTGACGTGACTTCGCTAATAGTTTTTGGGACGATCAAGGGCAGTCAACCGATTTGCTGGAGATAGCTGGAATTGTGATTGAAATTGGTCAGAGCGTAAAGGTTAGACGCGTCCGAGATCGTATTCCTAGTGATGCGGTGGCTTCCATTAAGCGTAACCCGGTGGGAACGGTTAAGGAGTTCAAAATGGTTGACGCCAGCGGCGTTGGCGTTGTGGTGGAGTTTGATGGTGGTTTTGCTACCTGGTTTTTCGAGGATGAGGTGGAGCCGGTCGTGGCTTAAACGCTGGCTGTGACTCTCCCTAAACGATTTGCTGCGATTTTACTTCTGGGCTTGGATTGATCAGCGCTCCAAGCCCATTCTTGTGTTCGTCTTTATAGTGGTGGGTGTGTTGATTCAAGTTGGGCAAGGGGATTTGTAAGGATGGCGTTTACGCTGACGTTTTTGGGCAAGGGGGGAACGGGACGGACGACGATCGCGATCGCCGCAGCAAAATCCTTCGCAGCTCAGGGCAAGCGGGTCCTGTTATTTAGCTACACCACGGGGCCGGATCTAGAGCTGTTGTTGGGGTGTGAGCTGGCGGCGGCGGCGGAACCCCGGACCGTTGAAACTAATTTAGATGTGGTGCAGCCGTCGAAGGTGAAGCTGCTGGAGCGGGGCTGGGCGGAAGTGAAGGCCCTAGAGGCGAAGTATTTGCGATCGCCCTTTTTCAAAGATATTTACGGGGAAGAGCTGGCGGCGTTTCCGGGGATTGACCGGGCGATCGCGCTGAACAACCTGCGTAAGTTCGACGACAGCGGCAAATACGATGTCATTATTTACGACGGCACTGGCGGTGAGGATCAGCTGCGCATGTTGGGGGTGCCCGATGTGTTGTCTTGGTATGCGCGCCGTTTCTCGAAGGTGGTGGCGGAATCGGATTTTGCTCGGGCGTTGACGCCGTTTATTCAGCCGGTGGCAGGGGCGGTGCTAAATACGGGTTGGGGCTCGGAGCCGTGGAAGGAGCCTATGAAGGAAATGGATGGATTATTGGCCCAAGGGCGCGACGCGGTGAGCAATCCTCGACGATTTGCGGCTTGGTTGGTGACGACGCCAGATTCTATCGCGATCGCCCAGGCAAAATATCTATGGGGCAGCGCCCAGCAATCCAGCATTACCGTAGGTGGAGTGCTGGTGAATCGGGCTGAGGAGGAGGCAGCAACACTGCTGGCCGACACCTTTGCGCCTTTGAGGGTAAGTGGGTTGCCAGAGCGATCAGCAGAAGATTGGTCAGCGTTGGTGGCAGCAATGCCAAAATTTGACACGGCCTCTCAGGCACCGCGCCCCATCGAAATTGATATTGCCCAGAAGCAGGTGCGGCTATTTTTGCCCGGCTTTATGAAAGGGGAGGTGAAGCTCATCCAGTCAGGACCGGAAATGACCATCGAGGCGGGCGGGCAACGGCGAAATATTTTATTGCCAGCGGCGTTGAAGGGGCGATCGGTCACCGGAGCAAAATTTCAAGGGGGCTTCCTAATTATTTCGTTTTAAAGCCCACCGGTAGAATGCGTGACCAAAGCATCGCTTGGGCTTGAAGCTCTTTATGCCTGATGTGTTGGCATGCACCTTACCGGAAGATTTTGTGGTGTCAGAATGCACAAGAATTGCACACAAGCCCAACAATGTTGGCTTGGAACGTTATCATTTTTTCTTAAGCCTATTTTTTGGTCCTATGACTGCTTCTGAATCCAAGCCATCCCCCAAAGATTCCACCGGTACAGACTCCCCTGAGTCCGCCCAACCTGACCTCACCGCAGATACCCCTAATGGTGAAGCTGCTGAAGGATCCAAAGCCCGTCAACTGTTGGGTATGAAGGGAGCGTCCTCCGGTGAAACCAATATTTGGAAGATTCGCCTCCAGCTGATGAAGCCCATCACCTGGGTGCCGTTGATTTGGGGGGTGCTGTGCGGCGCAGCGTCGTCGGGACATTTTGATTGGACGTTGGAAAATGTGCTCAAGTCGGCCCTGTGTATGTTGATGTCGGGACCACTGCTGACCGGCTACACCCAAACCATCAACGACTATTATGATCGCGAAATCGACGCCATCAACGAGCCCTATCGCCCCATCCCCTCCGGAGCCATCTCCATCCCCCAGGTGGTGACGCAGATTTTGGTGCTAGCAGGTGCGGGAATTGGGATTTCCTACTTCCTGGATATTTGGGCGGGGCATGAATTTCCTACGATGCTGGTGCTAACGTTGTTCGGCATCTTTATGGCGTATATCTATTCCGCGCCGCCGCTAAAGCTGAAGAAAAATGGCTGGCTGGGGAATTATGCTCTGGGTGCCAGTTATATTGCGCTGCCTTGGTGGGCGGGTCAGGCACTGTTTGGCACCTTGACTCCGACGATTATGGTGGTGACGTTGATTTATAGCTTGGCAGGCTTGGGTATTGCGGTGGTCAACGATTTTAAAAGCGTGGAGGGCGATCGCGAGCTAGGTTTGCAGTCGCTGCCGGTGATGTTTGGCGTTACCACTGCCGCTTGGATTAGTGCCGTTTCCATAGATGTATTCCAGTTAGGCATTGCGGGCTATTTAGTCAGCATCCACGAACAACTTTACGGTTCAATTTTGGTACTGTTGGTCATTCCCCAAATCGTTTTCCAGGATATGTATTTTCTGCGGAATCCCGTTGAAAACGATGTGAAATATCAAGCCAGCGCTCAGCCATTATTGGTTATTGGGATGTTGGTCGCCGGTTTAGCGATGGGTCACGCCGTCGTCTAATCTCAAGCAGTACGGTCATATTTCACCAACCGGCCCCTTTTCAGGATTCCTGGGAAGGGGTTTGTTAATGGTCTAATCTTGTGAACAATTGATAGTCTGCCAAAGGGGCAACGCAGTTCCGTGGACGGTTGAGTGCACAGGCGAGTTTGGTTCGGCGGCCCTAGGGATTGGCGATCGCCAAGGGGACTCAGCCTTGGGAAGAGGGCGATCGCAAGTTTGAACCATAGTCTGAACCATGTTTCCTATTAGCAAAGCTTTGTTGAGTTGGAGTTGATAAATTTGCGCTTCTTTCAATCGTAGGCTGATGATTGCAAAGGGATACTTACGGGCTAGCTCTTGCCAGTGGGTTAACGCTTTAAGTCTCCCCAGGATTTCCCGCTTTCTTCCCCGGTGCTTTTCCTTGCTCCAGTCCATTTTGCACTCCATTCAGGCTTGGTTTCAAAAGCGTATCCAGCCCTTGCTCGGTTGGTCTCCGGTGGAACCGTCCAAAGCAGCACCGTCGGAAGAGATTTTATTTCAACTGCCTAATGAACTAAGACAAGAGTTATTAAAACAACTCCAAGCATTGCCCAGTAACCCTACGCATTTAGATCAACTGACTGAAGACTTTGCATAGTTTTTCGACTCCTGGGAGCAGCGATATTGCGCCACCGAAACCTCTCCCAGTTGGAATATTGAAGGGTGTGGCAATGTGTGGATTATTGTGGGAGCCTCCATCTCAGATTCGCCGATGATAATTGCAGATTTTATTCAAGATTTAGCTGATAGTTCCTATCAATATAAGAAACTGCCTATTCAAAGCTTTCAGTATGGTAGCCGACCCGAAAACGATAAGCTACGACAATGTTTACAGAAACAGTTTGGTAACCGATTACCCAGTCCAGATTCAGATCGAGCGATCGCAGTAATTCCCTGTTTAGAAAACTGCTTTTTGCGCAGCATGAATGGACTAGAAGCAATCGATTATTTGCGAGACAGTTTACTTACGGATACTTCAATATTTTGGATTATTGGAGTGGGGCAGGTGGGATGGCAATATCTGCAGGCAATATCTGCATTAGAAAGCTATAGCGACCATGTTACTCACCTTGAAAAACTATCTGGCGATCAACTATCTCAATGGTTTGAAGCGGTTACCAATGAGATAGATATTGGCTTCCAATCTTCAGCTTTGCGGTCAGAATCTTCAGAAAATGACTTGAATTGGCGAACTCAATATTTTAAATTTCTTTCTAAAGAATCTAAAGGGGTTGATTCGGTAGCAGTACAGCTATTCTTAGAAACATTGCAAATTCGGGAGGAAATAGATAAAGAAAAGGAGAATGAAGAATCTTCAGAAGACGATCAGCCTCCAATATTACAGGCAAAACTCCCTATAAATCCTAGCCTTCCTAGCTTGGGAGGAGAGGATGTTTATTTCTTATATTCCCTATTGCTGCATCGCACTTTAACGGAGTTGCAACTAGCCCAAAGTGTTGGACTTAGCCTGCTAGATGTGAAAGATAAAATTCAAGCTTTGCGTAAGTTAAGACTAGTGGAACAACAGGATAATTTATTACGCCTTAATCCAGCTTATTATCCTGCTGTATACAGCAGGCTGGACGGGGATAATTTCTTGGTTTGATGATAGCGCTTGAGTTTAGTGGGTATTTTTCTATGGGGTTTCCTAAAGTGTCTTTTTATCTTGCCCAAAGCGTTGGTGACAGCGCACAGGAGACAGCAGAACAGGCGAAAGATCTACTGACAGAAATCACCCTTATAAAAGTTGTTGAGGCAATCGTTATTGTTATTGTTGCCTTTGCATTAACTAAACTGTTAGATCGATTTTTGTTTTGGATATCAGAAAGGATAGCCAAAGAATGGCGATTAAGGGTTAAACAGTTTGTGCCTTTTGTGCGAATGTTGGTGCTAACCAGCGCTATTGTGCTGTTACTTAATCGCTTTTTGAATTTATCTCAGCAAAATGTTTTGGCGATTACTGGTACCGTTGCGTTGGCTTTGGGATTCGCCTTTAAAGATTATGTTAGTTCGATTATTGCGGGGCTTTTAGGGTTGTTTGAAGCGCCTTACCAAATTGGCGATCGCATCAAAATTGGCGAGGACTACGGAGAAGTAATGTCCTATGGATTAAGGGGGTTGCGGTTAAGAACTCCCAATGACGATATTGTTAGTATTCCCCATAATAAAATTTGGACTGAAGCTATTTCTAACGCCAATATGGGCAGTTTGGAGGCTCAGGTTACCACGTCTTTTTATCTAGAGCATTATGCAGATTCAGAGCAGGTGAGAAATATTTTATACCGGGTGGCGCAAACTAGCCGTTACACGCAGCTTAAGTTACCTATTGCGGTGGTTATTGAGGAGAAAATCTGGGGAACTCTGTTTAAGCTTAAGGCATATCCTATTGATGCTAGGAACGAGTTTGATTACAAGACAGATTTAACGTTGCGAGCTAAGAAAAAATTTAGGGAATGCGGGTTTTCTTACCCCAACCTAACCGCAATGGATCTGGAAAATGCTGACGGTTAAAGAGTTTACCGCTGATTCGTCAGAGAGGGCTAAGGGCGTTTTATCTAGAATGTCAGATTGGGCGATCGCACTGGCTTAGGGCTGGTTTGCCATAATGGGCACAGTAGTTTTGTGAGAGACGCTGGGGATGGGAAATCTGCGCGATCAGGATGGAATTAATGCCAATGATGAGTCGCAGGTTCATATTGATCAGGTTATTAACAATTACCTAAGCGAGCAGCTTAATCCTGCGGTGTGATTGCTTGCAGAGGCGAAATTATTATGGGCGATCGCCGGAGAAGTAGACGGACGACTGCGGCAGTCTCTACACGCCCGGGTTTAT
>CALCTI010000081.1 GCA_937894105.1 uncultured cyanobacterium | reverse complement strand
GTGACCTCTTCCGTGTGAAGGAACGAGGCAATCCAGCAATGGCAAGGGTTTCGTCAATATTGAGGGGGCGATTCTATCCAGACTCTATCATTAGCCCCAATTTTCGACCGTATTTTGCGTGTGGCGATCGTGAGGAGCCGCTGCCTGGGTTAGTTGTTTCCTGGCTTCTTGTCTGGCGAAAATATCCGGGCGATCACCCATGCTCAAAAATCTACCCATCTTCTATCTGTTATTCCCGCAGATCTGATTTTTACCTGTCTCTGCGCGCTTCCACTGAATCAAGCCCAGGATGTAGACTCGTGAGCCGGGGGAGCTGGTTTGTTTTTTGAGGGCGATCACCATGGCGGGGGATTTGTCGCATTTCCCTTAGCAAAGGGCAAAGCAGCGGGCGATCGCAGCCCTAAAAGATCAGGGATATTGCGCCCGCTTCTATAAGAGCTAGTCCAAATGTCCACAAGGAAATCAAAACAAGTGGGCCGCCAGGGAATTTTTTTCCCATTTCCCACAGGTGCCCAAGCTCTTCAAGAGTCTTTACCGAAGGAGCAATACGACAGAACTCCGTTGCCTGCTGCCGTACAAATTCGTCCTCACTGCGGCGATTGGCGTTGATCTGCTCCAGGAGATAAATCCTTTGGGCTAGAACCTGGTGATCTTGCATTTGCAGCCCATGCAAGCTGCTTTCTTCAAACCCTGTGACGCCACTGGACGGAAGTCTTGGGGGAGGATTAGACATGGGGTGCCCCTCTGTTTATCTAACAAAAACTCGTACTATTTCTTGCCTACTTCAGGTGAATTGGAGTGTGTCGCTAAGGCGCAATTAAGCTATTTCTTGATCGTTGAATTTAATCTCATTCTCCAGCCTTTTTTTCTCCGTTGACAGCGGCTTTCTCAAAACACTTACCACGAACTCTCCAAGAGCAAATGGATTCGCGCTTGAGGCTCTATGAACAACTTTCCCAAAAATGGAGCAAACATCCTTATGACTTAGAAATCCCTGAGTTAGTGACTGGCTAAATAACTCAATAACCTTGTCAATAGTCATAGCGTCAGCACTGTCCACTTCTCCGATAAGGGCGTTCAAAAATCCCAGCCTAATCAGCAACTGCTTGTTTTTATTCCCTTTTGAATCTAATCGGCTCATTCAGCAATAAATCCCCAGAGAAAGGTTGATAAGGCTTTATGTAAGACCCAAAAAACAAGTTCTTACAAGCAAGAAAACAGGCTCGAAGGAAATTTAAAACCAAGCAAGCTACCTTGTTTTCTACACGTATTGTTCTACTTTAACGCCCCAATTATCCAGTGTCCCTGGATATTTCAAGGAAGCCTGTTTAATTAACAATCGTCTACTTAAAAACCCATCTAATTCTAAATCTCTAGGTCTTGGGATTTCTAAGATTACTGGATTTGTATTTGGATAAAAGCGATACCATCGCGTTTCACCAACATCTAACCCTCCCAAATAAACCATTTTTGCATAGCCAAAAGTCCTGGTTCCAGGGTCTTTAAGTCGATAGTCAATAGAAGAAAATCTAAACACAAGAGAGTTGGTGAAATTGCCAACTGGTTCAAATGTTTCTCTGATCGTCGTATCTGCTAATACCTCCCATGTAGCCATAGCAAATCTCGCTAATACCAGCCAGGTACTAATAGTTTTAATTCTTCTTCTTCTTGTTGTTCTCTTTTCTCTTCACGCTCTAAATAATCATCACTTTCAATGGCGCAAAAAAGCGAGTCTAAGTCTTTAACCCATTCGTTCAATCCAGTAACTGGATTGTTGACTATAAATGGACATTTTTCACCAGGGGGCGGGGTTCCGTTGAGAATGTCATAGAACCCCGGGTCCCAAGGCAAAAGAATAAGCCTAGGGAACATAATCACCTCAAGATTAGGGGAGCTTATCAAGC
>CALCTI010000080.1 GCA_937894105.1 uncultured cyanobacterium | reverse complement strand
CACCACCACCGGCAACAACCACCGGTGCTCGCACAGATGCGCCCGACAGCGTAGCGTTTCAAGCTATCCCCATTTACCACGACAAGCCCAAGGCAGCACCAGCGCCAGCGCCAAAGCCATCACCCTTGGTGCCTTTGGCTTATGGAGCCATGCTGATTTCTGGAATAACGGTGATCGGCTTCACCATGTACAACGCCGGGGTTGCTGATGGGCGATCAGGTTCTGAGGCTGAAATAGCAACCCTAGAGGGCGATATCTCCTCTACCAACGCTGAAATCAAGCGGTTCTGTGAGGGATTCCAGTAATGGCAGCCAGCAGAAGCAAAACCCGCCGCAACGCAAAACCCAAGACCAGCCACAAAAGCAACACCACTAAGGCGTCCAAAGCCAGGGTGGTTAAACAATCCAAGGTACAGCAACGGCGGTCAATTGCAGGGCAACACGCGGTAATCGCCGTAGCAGCCCCCGCCGCCTTAGTGGTTGCTGCTGCCACCGGAAAAGTGCCCGCTGACCAGGTAGCACCTGGGGCTTTGGCTATTTCCGCCGGAAATGCCGTTGGCTTCATGATGCGGCGATCGCAAGTTTAGTTAGTCATCCACCACCCCGGAGGCTTCCGGGGTTTAGCTATGAAATCCACAATTAGGTTCTTATCACTGGGGTTGGGCTCCTCATACATCACGCAAATCATTAGGGCGATCGCCCTTGTTTCTCACCCGGTGGCTCTATCCTTGAGCATTCTTTGTGGGTTGCTGATGATTGCCGGTGGCACTGCGGCTATTTTCCGATTTAAGCCTAGTGAATGGATCCTGGATGGCACGGCAATTTTATTGGGCATTATCGGGGGAATTTAGTGATGAACCCAGTAGAATTAAGCGCTAAATTCCTGCTCCAATGCCGCGTATTACTTGGCATTACCATCGCTCTGGCGGCTCTGTCGTGGCCACCAATAGGGATTCCACAATGGGCAAAAACCGCGAGTTCGATCAGCGCCGGGATTGCTTTGATTGGGGCAGTGATTCAGTACCGGGATTACGAGCGATACAGCAAGATGGCTGGGGTTTATTCAGACCATCAAGTCCGTGCATTTGGCGGTTTTTTGCAGGCAACAACGGACGCCGGAACCGCTATGCTGTCTGGGATGTATGCCCCAGGAGCTGTACCGGCGAAAGTCGCTGAAGCCCAGTTATTGCCATCGTCGGAGACGTTTGATTGGCAGTTATTCAACTCAGAACCTGACACCTACGCCCACCTGGCAATCGTCGGGCCCACCGGCAGCGGGAAATCAACCCTGGCAGAAGCCCTGGCAACCCATTTAGGGGGAATCACCATGGCGATCGCACCCCACCGAAAGCCAGGTGATTTCAAGGCATTAGGGAACCGAGTTTATTGCGGTGGTCGAAACTACGGCACCGCCGAAGATCAGCCTGCTGACTTTGATGAGTTGTTGCAAGGAACCTGTGGAGCTGTATCTGTGGTGAGCGTACTGAGCGCCATTGAGACAGAGATGGATGATCGATATAACCTGTGGGACCAGGGGAAAGACCCAGGACCTTTTGTGAACGTTATTTGGGATGAGACTTTGGCGTCGATCGCGGCTCAGAAAAAAGTCCTGGTTCCAGAATTCATAACCTTGCTACGGGAGGCGCGTAAGGTCAGAATTCGACTGATTATTCTGCCTCAAAACGACCGAGTAGAAGCGCTTGGGTTGAAGGGAAAGGGAGCTGACCGGGACAGCTTGACCTACGTCCGCTTAGGGAAAGAAGCGATAAACCATGCGTCCAAACTGGAAAGATCCCATAAGGGAATATTGGAGATGGTGCAATCTCAGCGCCGCCCATGTTTAGTTGAGGACATGCCCGCGATCGTCCCCGAATACAATCCGGCTATGGTGGTTTTGCCGGGGCATGTCCCTAAGGCGATCGCCCCTGCACCGGAACCCCCGACAGACCCACTGATAACAGGTTTAAACTCCCTCTTAAACCTAAACGAGCCGGTGATTATCAGCCCAGAAGAGGACGAAAAGTTTCTATCAATAATCCAGGCATTTGGTGAAGGCAGAAATCAGGTTACAGCCAGTGATCTGATGACCAACAGAAACGCCCTTAAACCCCTCAAAAAAGAGAAAATCAACCCATTACTAGAAAAACTGGTTAGACGCGGTATTGGTGACCTGATATGGCAGGGTGACACCCTAAAATGGCTCCCACCACCAACCGGCACCAATGGCACCAATAGCCAGTAAAAATAGGCACCAATGCCACCACCAATACACCACCAATACACCACCAACGGGAAACCATTGGTGGTGTTTGATTTGAGGTCTCATTTTGGGAAATAAAAAACCACAGCCCCCCACTTAACCGGTGATCATGGGTGGCTATGGATACAGGAACAGA
>CALCTI010000079.1 GCA_937894105.1 uncultured cyanobacterium | reverse complement strand
CGGTGGACGCCCAATCAGTAAACAACGGTTTAACCCAGTTGACGCCTAGCCATGGCACGTTGCACGGGGAAAAGGTGGCTTATGGCATTTTGGTGCAGCTGCGCCTGGAAGAAATGGTGCAGGGGAGTCAACTGGCGGCGACGGCTCGACAGCAACTGCTAGAGTTTTATCGAGCGATTTCCCTGCCGACCACCTTGGCGGAGTTGGGCATGGGGGCGATTACCCTGGCAGACCTGGAAGCGGCGGCGACCTTTTCCTGTCACGAACGCTCCGATATTCACCATTTGCCCTTCCCGGTGTCGCCATCGGTGGTAATGGGCGCAATGGTGTCCACCACAGCCCCGACCCGCCCTTCGTCCCTAGAATCAGCTCACCTTCAACCCTATGACGCCGATGGCGATCGCCATCCTGAGGAGATAACCCTATGACGGTGCCTAATACGCCCAAGGCGGTAACCTTTGAAACTGCCGACCGGGTGCGCATTTTGCCCCCCTATGTGTTTGCCCGTCTCGATGAGCTGAAAACAAAGGCGCGGGAGCAGGGGTTAGATCTAATCGATTTGGGTATGGGCAATCCCGACGGTCCCACGCCTGCGCCGGTGATTGAGGCTGCTCAAGCGGCCCTGGCTGATACCAGCAACCATGGCTATCCCCCCTTTGAAGGCACCGCTAATTTTCGCAAAGCCATCACCGATTGGTATTACCGCCGCTATGGGGTGAGCTTAAATTCCAGCAGTGAGGCGCTGCCCTTGCTGGGGTCCAAAGAGGGGCTGGCCCATTTGGCGATCGCCTACCTCAATCCTGGCGACACGGTATTGGTCCCCAGCCCAGCCTATCCGGCCCACTTTCGCGGACCGTTGATTGCGGGCGCGAAGGTACACAGCCTGAAATTAACGGCAGACAATAACTGGTTAATTGACCTGTCGACCATCCCCGAGGACGTGGCTCGTCGCGCCAAAATCCTGTATTTTAACTATCCCAGCAACCCCACCGCCGCCACCGCCCCGCGCGAATTTTTTGAGGAGATGGTGAAATTTGCCCGGCACTACGAAATTATGTTGGTGCACGATCTGTGTTACGCCGAGCTCGCCTTTGACGGCTATCAACCCACCAGTTTGCTGGAAATTCCCGGCGGCAAGGACATTGGCGTGGAGTTTCACACTCTGTCGAAAACCTACAATATGGCGGGCTGGCGCGTGGGCTTTGTGGTGGGCAATAGCCAGATTATTCAAGGATTGCGCACCTTAAAGACCAACTTAGATTACGGTCTCTTCTCGGCGCTTCAAACGGCTGCGGAAACGGCCCTGTCCCTACCCGACACCTATTTAACGGAGGTGCAAAACCGCTACTGCACCCGCCGTGATTTTCTAATTGACGGCTTTGCCAAGCTGGGATGGGACGTGCCTAAAACCCGCGCCACTATGTACCTATGGGTGCCCTGTCCGGCTGGGATGGGATCTACGGATTTTGCCCTGTCGGTGCTGGAGCAAACGGGGGTGGTCATGACGCCGGGGAATGCCTTTGGTGAAGGGGGCGAAGGCTATGTGCGGGTGAGCTTAATTGCCGATTGCGATCGCCTCGGGGAAGCCCTAAGGCGATTGGAAAAAGCAGGTATCCGGTACGATATGCAGGCACCAGCCGCCGTCTAACCCATATTTTCCATGGCTCCAACCTGCCCGCCGTTTTCGGTGATTATCCCCGCTTACAACGAAGAGCTAGGAATTACCCAAACGCTGGATGATCTGCATCGGGTATTGCGAGATGCCCAGTGCACCTATGAGGTAGTGGTGGTGAATGATGGGTCGGGCGATCGCACCGCCGACTTGCTGGACAGCCGCACGGACAGCCGGGTGGTTCTCCATCCCCAAACCCAAGGGTACGGGGCTGCCCTAAAAAGCGGTATTCGCCGGGCCGCC
>CALCTI010000078.1 GCA_937894105.1 uncultured cyanobacterium | reverse complement strand
GCTTTTTGGGGTACGGCCATTTGTAGGGTACGGGGACGGGTACGAGGCGATCGCCCGCGGGGCTAAAGATTGTGACGCCAATGGGGACGGCGCGGGGTTAGGGGATGCACTGGATACCGGCACACTGGGCTTGCTGGGTGCTGAGGTAGGCTTTTCAGGAGGAGGCAGCCGCTGACTGCCAGGCACCAAAGCCACCGGAATACGACGCTGACCGCCACTGGGGGACAGGTCCGACTGGCGCGAAGTAAGCAGCCCTTGCCCCAGCAGATAAGCCAGCACGCCGTGAAAAAATGCTATTCCCAGGGCGATCGCCCCCCAAAGCTTGCCCGACCATTGCCATTGGGGCATTCCATCCAGCCGCTGACCTTGGACGCGCCATTCCCCAGCGAGAAATTTATTTAAATACTGAGCAAAATATTGCGTCAGTGAATTCGTCCCTAGTTCAGGCTGACTCTTCGGCTTATTTTGCTGTTGCGATCGCCCCTTCTGCGCACCCACGGTCCACTCCGCTGCTACCGATTTTTTAAAGCCCGCCCTCGATTTATCATAGGAGCACTTTCGAAAAAACCGCGACACATCAAGTGGTCCACAACCCCCAACGCGATCAACAATTCAATTCTGAGAAAAGTTTAAACTTTTTAACCTTTTTCTCAGAATTTTCTTCAAAATACGAATAAGAGAACGATCCAAAAAAGCAACGACGTTACCCAAACCATGACCCTTGCCACCGAAAAGCCCCCCATTAGCAAGCCCGAGCCCATTGACGCCATGGAATTTTTCCGCCGTAGCGTGGGGTACTGGCGATCGCAACGGACCACCCACCATCTCCCCTTCCGCCGCTCCGAAATTGGCGAATCCAACATCACCGTCAGCATTTTGGAAGCCCACGACCCCAAAGTGGTGGAAATCTGCCACATGCACCACATCGACCCAGCCCTAGCCGCAGGCGGCGCCAATGTGACCTGGAAAAGCCTAATGGCGTGGGATTCCGACTCCGACAACCACGACGGAGCCAGCGTGATGGTTATCGTTCCCGACACCGACAATCCCTACGTCGGTCGGCTGCTGCGGGAGCACGGCTACGCAGAATCGGATCCGGTGGCGGGACAATACAACATGGACGCAGAAAACGGCTTGGTGCTCACCAACGAATATGAAACCATGAGTTCCGTGGAGCGGTTCTGGTTTACCGAGGAAAACCTGCGCATGCGCAGCAGCACCCTAAAGCGCTTTGGTGGATTTAATACCGCCACGTTCTGCACCGAGGTGCGTATGGATGCCCCCGACGATCAACGAGTGGAGACTAAAACGACTCCCCCAAAAACGGCCCTATCCACCTTAGGCTGGTAGTGGGTTTAGGAGCTGTTATCGGCTAAGTTTTTAATCCTTAAGGGCGTTTCTGAGACCCGGAACAGTAACGAAACATTACAGTTCATTAATCCAGCTTAGAAATCCTTAGAAAATAATGAGATAACAGCACCTAAGACCACTTATAACCGAAACTTTTTTAAGGCGAAATATTAGGAATAATCCTTGTTTAAAGTTGCGGATTGAGCTTTGCGTCACGCGATTCTGCTTATCCGACCAGCTTAATGTTTAGCCTGAAAAATCCCGCTAGCTTGACCTATCAAGGGACATGTCGGTTTGTTGTTGTGACTCGTCGCTGAGTTCGGCAGATGTGGTCCCTGGACAGTGCTAGTGACTTGAGACTTATTAGAGACTACGGAGAAATCAGACGTGGCAATTCCTCTGCTGAATTATTCCCCTTCAGCCCAAAACGCTCGCGTAGCAGGGTATGAGGTGGAAGGCGACGATCAACCTCGAGTTTACGATGTGGAAAGTGTCCTGTCGGGTAGCGACATGGACGAGCTAATTTGGGCGGCCTATCGTCAGGTGTTTAGCGAGCATCAAATTTTGGCTAACAATCGCCAAACTTTTTTGGAATCCCAGTTGCGTAGCGACCAAATCACGGTAAAGGAATTTATTCGGGGTTTGATGGCTTCCGATATATTCCTGCGCCTAAACCTGGAAACCAACAGCAACTATCGCTTTGTGGAAATTTGCGTTCAGCGGTTGTTGGGGAGGGATGTTTACAGCAAGGATGAGGCGATCGCCTGGTCCATTTACATTCCTACCCGTGGCGTTACTGGCTTTGTTGAAGCATTGCAAAGCAGCGACGAGTACGAAGAAAGCTTTGGCGACAGCATCGTCCCCTACCAGCGCCGTCGGGTCTTGCCTCAGCGTGATGGTGGGGAAACGCCCTTTAACTTGAAGACGCCCCGCTACGGTGCCCGTCACCGGGGTCAGCTTGGCTTCCCTCAGTTGATTTGGAACAACACAGTTCGCCGCTTCAAGCCCCAAGAGAAGCAGCCCACCGCTGGCAGCCCGGAGCTTTATCTAGATATGGCTCGTGCTGTCAAGCCAATGAACATCGTGGCGCCTAAAGTAGCTGTCGGTGCCCTTCAGATTGCGGCTCCCTATCGCAAGGTGTCCGCTACAAATAGTTTCACCTCTAGCTCCAGCACCAAATAAAAGCGCGTAAAAGCTGGCTTACTCCGCGATGAAAATCGCAACAATGCGTCCTCTTGAGAAAGGGGACGCATTTTCATATGGTCTTTCTCAATACGAATAGGACGCTTGGCAGTAGTGTTCAGACTGCAACGCCCAATCCGTTTGCTGGCAGACTATTGGAGACAGAAACAGGTTCCATCACCTGTTCGTCATCCTGAATCCCTCTCGTATATCAAGTCCAGACAATAGGTGATGATTCCCTGAAACGCTTTCCTCTATGACTTGACGGCAGGGTGCATGCCAACGCAACGCAGGAGGTTTAATTTCTGATTCGGCGCGTTGTACTCTACGCAAAAATGGATTTCATCACCACACAAGAGGGCTTCATATTCGCTCTGCAACGTCCAGACACTCTGGCGATCGCAGAAGGTCCAATAAAAATCTCGCCTTTGAATAAAACCAAAGACGAGACACTAAAATTCGGGCCATTATCCTACCGGTCGACGGACCCCATGATCACATCGATACTGCCCAAAATCGCCATAATATCGGCAACTTTAACTCCCTTCAAAAGCTGGGGCAGAATCTGCAAGTTGCAGAAGTCTGGGGCACGAATTTTCCAGCGCCAAGGAAATATATTGCTGTTGCCCACCAGGTAAATCCCCAGCGCGCCCTTGCCACTTTCCAAACGAACGTAATGTTCACCCTCAGGAATCTTGAAAGTGGGAGCCAGCTTCTTACCAATAAATTGATAGTCAAACTCGTTCCATTCAGACTTGGGACCAGCGGCGATACGCTTAGCTTCCAAATTCTCGTAGGGACCACCGGGAAGCTGCTTCAAACATTGGCGAAGCATCTTGTTGGACTCGCGCATTTCCCGCACTCGCACCAAATACCGCGCAAGGCAATCACCGCCGGTTTCCCAGTGGATATCCCAGTCCAGCTCGTCGTAGCACTCGTACTTGTCCACCTTACGCAGATCCCACTTCACGCCGGAGCCTCGCAGCATGGGGCCAGACAAGCCCCAGTTAATCGCCTCTTCACGACTAATGGTGCCCACCCCTTCCACACGGCGGCGAAAAATGGGGTTGTTGGTAATCAGCTTTTCGTATTCGTCCACCTTGGGGTCAAAGTGATCGCAGAAATCTTCGCACTTATCCACCCAACCGTAGGGCAGGTCAGCAGCGACGCCGCCCATCCGAAAATAGTTGTTATTGATTAGGCGAGATCCCGTGGCTGCTTCCCACAGGTCATAAATCATTTCCCGCTCACGGAAAATGTAGAAGAAGGGGGTTTGGGCACCCACGTCCGCCAGGAAGGGACCCAGCCATAGCAGGTGATTGGCGATGCGATTCAGCTCCAGCATAATCATGCGGATGTAGCTGGCACGGCGGGGGACCTCAATGCCGGCAAGCTTTTCGGGTGCGTTTACCGTAATCGCTTCGTTAAACATCCCGGCGGCATAATCCCAGCGGCTAACGTAGGGCACAAACATAACGTTGGTGCGGCTTTCAGCGATTTTTTCCATCCCCCGGTGCAAATAGCCAATAACCGGTTCACAGTCGACAACGTTCTCGCCGTCGAGGGTGACAATTAGTCGCAGTACGCCGTGCATTGACGGGTGCTGCGGGCCCATGTTGATGGTCATGGGCTGAGTTTTGGTTTCAATCCTGGCCATAGATCCGGCTTGAGTCCCCTCTCGTATCCCAATATCTGAACGTGTTCATGGAATTTACCCGGACGCAGCCTTTAGCGCTATCCAAATAACTCAGCGAACTTTTATTATTATTACCTAATTAATGTCTTCCAGTGCCTATGTCGCCGTCTGTATCCTCTGATTCTTCTGATTCGCCGCCGTTATCTCCCAAGGGGGAGGCGATCGCGGCGGATAGCTTAGATTGCAAGACCGGAGAAGCTTGGGGGCATTATTCGGTGATGCGCCATGAGTGCGTGGCGGCATTGGATTTGCAGCCGGGGGGATCATACCTTGACGCCACGTTGGGGGCAGGAGGGCATTCCCAGGCGATTTTGGCGGCGGATCCGACGGTGCGGGTGGTGGGGCTCGATTGCGATGGGGGGGCTTTGGCGATCGCCCAGAAGCGGCTAGAAATGTACGGCGATCGTTTTCAGCCAGTGCGGTCAAATTTTTCCACCTTTGAGCCAGAGTCCCATGGATTACCAGCGGCGGGATTTAACGGCATTTTGGCGGATCTGGGGGTTAGCTCCATGCAATTTGACACCCCCGATCGCGGTTTTAGCTTTCGCCACGAAGCGCCGCTGGATATGCGCATGGATGATCGCCAGGATCTCACCGCCGCCGATATTGTGAACACCTGGGACGAGACTACCCTCGCCAACACCATTTACCAATACGGCGAAGAGCGCCTGTCCCGCCGCATTGCCCGTACAATTTTGCAGCGCCGTCCTTGGCATAGCACCACCGAGCTAGCCTATGCTATTAGCGGCTGTGTGCCAGGAAAATATCGCCACGGTCGCATCCATCCAGCCACGCGTACGTTCCAAGCCCTGCGCATTGCGGTCAATGGCGAGCTGGAGGTGTTGGAAAAATTTCTGGAGCGATCGCCCCAGTGGCTAGCTCCCGGCGGCAGAATTGTGGGTATTAGTTTTCATAGCCTGGAAGATCGCATTTTAAAACATCGATTAAAAGATAACTCGCTGCTAAAAGTCATCACGAAAAAGCCACTGTATCCTACAGAAGAAGAGGTGCGAGAAAACGGGCGATCGCGCTCTGCAAAACTACGCATTGCCTACCGTTTAGGAGATGTTTAAACATCATAAAAAACCAATGAAACGGCGACAGATATTAACCGGATTAGGGGTTACTTTAGGAGGATTAATTGGGCACAGTTTATCTGTGGAACGGGCGATCGCTGGCACTAGTTCTAACGTCCAGAAATCCCAAAAATTGCAGTGGGGTTACATAGGAGAAAATGACCCAAATCATTGGAATGAAGTGTCTGAACGTTACCAGGTTTGCCAGTTTGGGCAGCGGCAATCTCCCATTAACGTAGAGCTGTTGGAAAACGAAACGTTAAAGGTATCAGATAAACGAAAAATCGGACTGTTTGAGGGATTCCCTGAGCAGATTTATTTTCGATATGGCCCCGTTAATTTAGAGGCGTTTGATGCGGGTTATACCCTGCAGGCGAACGTGGGAGCTGGACTTTTTCTGGAATTGGGAAGCGATCGCTACGAGCTCAAACAATTCCATTTCCATACCCCCAGCGAACACCAAATCAATGGCAATACCTCAGCAATGGAAATGCATTTGGTTCATCAAAATCAAGGGGGTGACTTTGCGGTGGTAGCTCTGATGATTGAGGAAAATAAAAATCGCCAAGGGCAAGGCATGAGCGACTTTGAAAAAGATTTAGAACCGCTGTGGAATTTTCTCGACGGCGACTTCGACGATGACGTCAACATTAAGCTTATTCCATCGGTTCATCTGGCGAAAATATTGCCTCGCGATCGCCACTTTTTCCGATATTCCGGCTCCCTAACCACGCCCCCCTGTTCGGAAACCGTTGAGTGGATCATTTTCCGCAAGCCCCTAACCCTAAGCACCGAAAACCTAGGCCGATACAAAGCCCATTTTCCCCGCAATGCTCGACCGATTCAAAGGTTATAAATCAGCGATAACTAGTGATAGCTTTCGAGAAATTAAGCTTTCTTGGTTCTGGCTTTGCGTCTTAGCTGGGCCGTTTGTTCCAACAGTTCCAAAGAATCCACCGTCTCAGGCGATCGCCGTACGTAGCTTAGCTTCAGCTCCTCCAGTAAATCCCAAATCAATCCCTGCAACTCTTCTCGAGTTTCTGGCTTAGCCAATTCCGCCCGAAAAGCATCACCACCACTTTCAATTAACGCCTCCAACAGTTCCTGAGACTTCGGATCCAAAGGAGTGGTCACGGTCTGGTAAGCAACCTTAGGAACCCCCGTTGCCACCATTGCCAAACAACTGGCTAACTGTTGAGCCAAATGAGGCGGTAGCTGGTCCATTCCTGGCAACACGGTTAGCCCTTGATAGGCTGGAGATTGGGACAAAACATACTGAATTTGTTGATTTAAAAAGGCCTCCAATTCGGGGCGAATTTCTGGCAAAACCTCATTAAAACAGAGGGTCAAAATACGGTCAGAAATTGCCTGCACTTCGTTAATATCATTAATCTCAACGTAGCCACCATTTCCAGCGCTCAATAGCTGTTCTGAAATCACCCCAGACCTCACCGTTCTCTGGACGCTGCTCACCACCTCAACCACTACCACCTCAGTTAATTCCGCCGCAAAACTCGCCACAAAGCTGCGTCCCACCAACTTCCGAACCGGCTCTAAGTTGGGGAAATTGGCTTCATTGCTGCGGGTAATTACAGGAATAATCCGCGACCAGCGCAGGAACGGCAGCAGAAATAATAAATCTTGCCAGTGACTAAAGGCAGCAGAAGACCAGGACAAATCCTTATAGCGTCGCTTTGTTCTAAGGGTTCTAAATAAAAAGTCGATCGCAAAAAGAATGACAAACGGCGTATCAATAATTCCGAAAAAGTCAGCGGGGTTTCCATCTTCTCCCGTTTTCCGAAAATAATTAGTTTGCATCGGAAAGCGGATTTCACTATTGAAAAAGTCCAGCTCATCCTGCCATCCTTTTTCCTTCAAGTTGGATGTACTCCAAAACCGATCAAAGGCGCGCGAGGAAGATTCAATGTCCATATGCTCGCTCATACGGTTTTTAATTTGCTCTAAAGTGCCGGTTTTACCGGCGATCGCAAAGGGATTCTGAGCAATTATTTCCGCACTCATTATCTGTAACTCTCGCAAAAGTGGCGGAATTTCTTCCGATTCCAGCCCCTTTAATTCCAACGTTTCTGTTAATGTGTTGACCGCTCGAAGGTAACGCTGGGTATCCCGCTCCGGTTCAATGCCTTTAATTGGGTCATAAAATAAGAAGACCTCACCCTGCGATCCCACAATATTCCCCAACCACGGCTGCTCTTCACCGCGATCGCGCAAATATAAAGTGGTTCGCAAGTAGAAGGATCGCAAGGGCACATAGGAAACGTTAAACGCCACCAAACCCAAATTTAGCCACGCCAGTAAAATCAATCCTCGCTCGATCAGAAGGCGAGGCGAAAGTGAAAACCGTTGATTAGAGCTGGCTGCGCCCATGGCACCCTCCGAAACATTGACACAACATGTCCAATCCCAGGAAAACCCAGGAAAATTTATCGCGATCGCAGGGTAGCATTCCGCGAGCCAGCCTTATTGACTCAACCAAGCTCCAAAGCGCAAGACAAAACAGGAAAATTTGTATAAGATTGTATCGTTTAGAACAGTTGAGACCGTATAAATTCAGAGCTACGTAAGGCTATTCGGTCAGCCTTACCTATGCAGTAAGCCTTACAGCACATCCCCCTCTGGGCGTTATTTCAGGGCAGTCCCTGGCAGAGCCTCTGCAAAAGCTCGGTGATTGAAATTAAGGGTTTTACTAGAATTCCTTAACCTTTTTGTTGCACTACGGTTCCCTTGTTTCACTGCTTTTGTTTCACTGCTTTGCCATATCCCAATATCCTCGTTATCCCTGTTACCAAGAGAAAAAGGCTATGTGCGAGAATCAGTGCGAGAGAGGAAAGGGATCGTCAGGTAATAACCCGTTAGACGGCTCGTCTCACAAGAATTAAATCGAGAAAAACTCCGATTAGTCATTTATTTTCCCGAAAAGCTAAGGGGTGTCACACCTTAGACCTTAAAATCAGCTCTTAGATAATTCCGACGTCTTGAACCTTAAGAGTCTTGGACCCCATGCATCACAAGGTTGTACACCTCCTAGCTTGCTTTGTAGGCAGGGCGCTTTATCCCTAGGGTCCAAGACCTGGACAATGAAGGACGCGCTCTATTTAAATTCGCGCTCTATTTGAGTTTGTGTCGGGGCATTTCTCCGCGCGTGTTTGCAACCCTTTTACATGGTGTCCCAGGGCACCCTTTCGTTTAACCAACAGTCACCTGCCGCTTATCTCGGCTTTTACCTCACTTTCGTTGCCATGTCTTCGGATCATTCTTTTCCCCACTGGGCGATCGCCAGAAACCCCGTAGCGGTTTCCTCCCAAGTTTTTCTCTCCGACGTGGTTACCCTGTTGGAAAAGCAGCGTACAAAGCTGACTCTGCACGACTCCGCCAGCTACCTGGATAAAAACCTGGACTTTCCTGAAGCTCTGTCGGCCGCAGCCATTCGCGAGCTCCACGGCAAAGCCTGCGCTGATTGCGTGGTGGTGACGGACGATGACCGCCAGGTGTTGGGAATTTTAACCACCCAAGACCTAATGCAAATGGGGGCGGATTCGGTATCTTTTTGGCACACCCAGCTAAAGGACCTGGTCAATACCCCGGCGTTGGTGCTGCGAGAAGAGTATTTAAAGGATTTAGCCACCGCTTACGATTTTCTTCAGAATCATCGCGCCAGCTATGTGCCGGTTATTGGTGAGGATGGGTCTTTGACGGGGCTTCTGAGTGATGAGTGTTTACGGCAGGGGCTGATTTTTCAGCGCTTTAGCTCGGCGACGGGAAGCTCAGATCTGGGGATGGAGAGACTCACGGAGGTGCTCGATGTGTTGGCGGATCGGGAAAATGCCCTATCGAAAATTATTGGGCAAATTTATTCCTCTTCCGATTTGCCGGAGGTTCTGGATACGACAGTGTCGGAAATGCGGCGGCTACTGGGGTGCGATCGCGTCATTATTTATGAACTGCGCCCAGACTTGAGCGGCTTGGTGGTGGCAGAGTCGATTATTCCAAAGGGGCGATCGTTCCTGCACACCGAGGTCCACGATCCCTGCATTGTGCCGGAGTGGCTGGAGCCCTATCGCCAGGGACGGGTGCGCATCGTGAGCGATATTCGCGAGGCAGCCATGAGCATGTGCCACCAGGAGTTGCTTACGGGGTTGGATATTCGCGCCAAGCTGATGGTGCCCATTGTGGTGAATGAAAAGCTGTGGGGGCTGATGATTAGCAGCTACCAAGATGTGCCTCGCCAGTGGAAGTCCGATTAAATTTCCTGGTCTCGACAGTTGGCGAAGCATACGGCGATCGCCATTCAACAAACGCTGGCCTACGAAGAAACCAAAACGGAACTGAAGCGGCGGCAGGAGGCTGAGGCGAAATTAGCAACCCTGCACCAAGAGCTGGAAGACACGGTGCGCCAGCGCACGGTGGAGCTCCAGGAGCAGCAGCAATTTATGCGAACGGTGCTGGATACGGTACCCATGCCAATTTTCTGGAAGGATCGTCAATCGGTGTTTGTGGGAGGAAACCAGGCAGTGGCAGAGCAGCTCGGGCTACAATCCCCTGACGACATTATCAACAAGACGGATCTTGACTTTGCGTCCACAGAAGATATGGCGATTAATTATCAAGCCGATGATCGCGCCATTATGGAGTCAGAGCAGCCAAAACTGGGGATTATCGAAACCATTCAAACGCCGGACAACCAGCGCCTATACATCGAAACGAATAAGGCGCCCCTTCGTAACCTAGCCGGAGAGGTTATGGGGCTGGTGGGGATTTTTCAGGACATCACCAAACGCAAAGAGTCAGAGCAGGCGATCGCTCGTCAGTTAGCGGCGATCGAAGCATCCGTGGAAGGTATTGGCATCTTGCAAAACGGTCAGTATTTGTATCTTAATCAGGCCCATTTGGACCTATTTGGGTACGAAGAGCCCAGCGAACTTATTGGACAGACCCACGAAAAGCTTTACTCCCCAGAGGAAAATGAACGGCTTTCTAGGGACATCATGCCAATTCTTGAGGAGACCGGGCATTGGCAAGGGGAAGTGGACGGCACAAGAAAAGACGGATCTACTTTTCCTCAGGAATTTTCCCTGACCCTATTGAACGATGATCTGTTGATTTGCGTTTGTCGAGACATTACTGAACGTAAGAGATCTGAAGCGCGACTACGCAATCTTCTGAACTATACCCAGCTACTCCATGAAATTAGTTCTGCCGTTCGCGCATCCCTAGATTTAGAAACGATTTTGCGCAACACAGTGGACGCTTTATTTGAAAAGGTGGACGCTGATATTTGCGCTTTTGGCTGGTACGAATACGGATCTTCTCGCAAGGCATGGTCCATGGTTATGGAATCCAAAGGTGCAGAGGTTAACAGTTGGATAGGATGCTATTTGCTAGGGTCCTGTGCTCCCCTTGTGGATGCGATCACCGCCGCCGAAATTTATCAATCTCAGCGTCCTAGCTCCGGTGATAGCTCCCATGACGGGGGCGCTAATGGGATTGTCAATGACGACAAAAATATCGGAAATTCACCCGAGTCTTTCTTTGATGATTTGGGGATTGCTAGCTATTTGTGCGTGCCAATTCGTACCTACGGCGGGCGGATTGGTCTACTACATTTCGGCCGCGTTTCTGATGAAAGCCCCTGGAATTCAGAGTCGATTGATCTATTAAAAGAAGTGGGTGTTCAACTCGCGATCGCCATTAACCAATCTCAGCTATATCAAGAATCCCAAGGCAAAACCAAGGAAATAGAACACTCCTACGAAAAGCTAAAGGAAGCTCAGCTACAGCTCGTCCAAGCGGAAAAAATGTCCGGGCTGGGACAATTGGTCGCCGGTATTGCCCACGAAATCAATAATCCCGTCAGCTTTATTTACGGCAACCTAAGCCCGGCGTTAACCTACTTTGAGACCCTAACGGAATTACTGCGCCTTTACGAGAGCAATTATCCAAATTCCGTCGATGAGATTGATGAATTCACCCGGGCGAATGACATTGAATACTTGATCCAAGATTTTCCCGAGCTGCTTCAGTCCATGAAAAATGGGGCTAATCGAATCAAAACCATTGTTCAATCCCTTAGGGTCTTTTCTCGCCTCGATGAGTCTTCCCGAAAGACAGTTAATTTACACGACAACATTGATAACGTTTTAAATATCGCTGGCAGTCGTTTAGATGGCAGTACGGGAACCCATAAGATTCAACTCATAAAACAATACGACGACGATTTACCGATGGTTGAATGCTTGACGAGTTCTTTAAACCAAGTATTTATGAATTTAATTGTTAACGCCGCTGACGCCGTTAACGAACGAAAAAAATGCTCTGAAGTCTCTAGTTACCAAGGAAAAATCATCCTTAAAACTGAACGAATTTCTCCTGGACGAGTTCGAATCACTATTCAAGATAACGGCACTGGAATAGATGAGGACACGCAGGCAAAAGTGTTTGATCCCTTCTTCACTACCAAACCAATTGGTGTGGGCACAGGCATGGGGCTGGCGATTAGCTACCAAATTGTCACCGGCAATCACGACGGCAGTTTATTGTGCGACTCCACCCTAGGAGAAGGCACCGTATTTATGGTGGAGTTGCCTATCAAAATGGGGTAGCGCCTCGACTGTAAGGATGCTCTCCCCGCTATCCCATATAGCTCATGGGGTTTGAGGCGAGCTGCCCTTACCTTCTGGGCACTACCCAAAATGGAATAGCTACCTCGTTTTTTAAAACTTAGGCGGCTTCAAGTAATCCAGTAATAGGGAGCAAATATTAGGGATTAATATGAAATCCGCTTGTGTAGTGATGAAACCCATCTTTGCCGGTAGGGTGAGTCGTCACTCACCCTACCGGCAAGTTGCCGAGGAGAGGGCTTAAGGAAATCATCACTTATTATCTGGACTTGGTATAAGTATTAGAAATCTAAACGGTTCCAAGCCCTAAGACATTTCAACTCAACTGCTGGGAAATAGTCCTTTTTCTCGCTCCAGGGTTGATCGTCTGAGTAAATCGTTTGAGTGGTTCGATCAAAGTTTGATTAATTTAGATGCTTTGATTGATTTAGACGCCTTGCTCCTAATCAATGCCACCTGTATTTTAAGGCAAGGTATTTTTGTTGTTTTTTGACGTTTATTGGCGCAGGCAGCGCGTCGGGAGTGGATATTGGCTGGACGAGAGGATTTGCCGATTCCAGTGGTGGTCAGTGGCGCTGGGGGAAAAATGGGGCGCGAGGTGATTAAGGCAATCGCCGCCGTTGACGATATAAAGCTGGTCGGAGCAGTGGATACGAATCCGGCTCTGTTGGGGCAGGATGCCGGAGAGATGGCAGGCTGTGGTGCCTTGGAGGTGCCCGTTTTAAATGGTCTAGAAGAAACATTGGCCATGGCGGGTCAAGAGCCGCGCCTAGGCGTGATGGTGGATTTCACCCATCCTGACGGGGTATATGACAACGTGCGGTCGGCGATCGCTTACGGCATCCGTCCGGTGGTGGGCACCACGGGCTTAAGCGATCAACAGTTGCAAGAGCTGGCGGACTTTTCGGACAAAGCCAGTACCGGCTGTGCCATTATTCCCAACTTTTCTATCGGTATGGTGCTGCTGCAAGAGGCCGCAGTACGAGCGTCCCAATACTTTGACCACGCGGAAATCATTGAGCTGCACCACAACCAAAAAGCTGACGCCCCCAGCGGCACTGCCATCCAAACGGCTCAGTTAATGGCCGGTAAAGCGTTTAATCCCGCTCAGGTAAAGGAAACGGAACATTGGACAGGTGCGCGAGGCAGCGTTAGCCCAGACAATATCAATGTGCACAGCGTTCGTCTACCGGGACTGATTGCCCACCAGGAAGTGCTGTTTGGGGCACCGGGGCAAATTTATACCCTGCGCCACGACACCAGCGATCGCGCCTGCTATATGCCGGGAGTGCTGCTAACCATTCGCAAAATTATGGACCTAAAGTGTTTGGTATACGGTCTTGAGAAGCTGCTTTAACAAAGCCTCTTACAACCCAAAACATCGAGGCACCGTCAAGGCCCATGCTAATTCCCTTAACCAACGACGCCTTTGAGCAACTGGTTCCCCGCATTGCCACCTATGACCAATATCGTCACTATTGGGGCAAAGCGTCGGACTTTTTGCGGCGGCTAGCCATTTCCACCGTTGCTCTGGTGGTGGTGTGGGTTGTGGGCTTAATTTTAGGTGAAGGGGTCAGCGGATTAACCTTTGCTCTGGGTTTCGCGGCGGCGCTCTATTGGTTTTGGGTGCCGGTTTTTCTCGCCAGTCGTCGCAACAGCGACTATCGCAAATACCGTTACTGTGGCTTGCTATCGGCGAAGGTGGTGGAAACCTTTGTTACGGAAGAGCTTCTCAACGAGCAGGAAACGGTTAATCCCATTGGCGACCTGGTTATTGTGGAGAATCGAGAGCGCTGTATCAATGTGGTGGTGGGCGACGAGGCGGGCTTTGAAGTGACGGTACAGGCCCCGTTGCGGCGAGACCACAAAGGTGTCCTCCCAGGACAACGAGCAGAAATGATGGTATTTTCCAACGACGCCGACCTGGGGCGTATTGGCGTGGTGGGAGACTTGTATGTGCCAGCGCGCCGAATATGGGTAAGCGCCTATCCTTGCGTGCAGCGGGACGCGTTTTTAGATATTGCGGAACAGGTGTTTCCCCGCAGTCGTTCTCGGTCAACTCAGGGACGTGACCAAAGTCAGCGTGCTCAGCGCTCCCAACGGCCGAGTCTGCGTCCACGTTCTGGGCGATCGCCCCGTTCCAATAGCCGTCGAGCTCCCCGTCGCCGCTACTAGGGGCTGCCACCAATCAAATCTAGAACCCAATATCAGCAAGGGTTTCAGCCCCTAATATTTTTTGTCTTCAAGGGCGTGAACTTTCCATTGCGTAAAGCTTACGGAGTTTAGTTGATGACACCTCCTCGCGGTTCACGATCTTAATTTGAGCAACCTTAATTTGAGCAACTAAAGACATAGACTCCTACATTGAATGGGTTGAGTTTAATTCAACAACGCTCAGCAATTCCTATA
>CALCTI010000077.1 GCA_937894105.1 uncultured cyanobacterium | reverse complement strand
CCTAATTGCCGAGGACACCTCCCTTCAGGAACAGCTCGCCACCTACGGCATTGAAACCCAAACCCTGGACGAAATTGCCCCCATTCAGCTGCACCGGTCAGACGATTTATCCACCGCCTTCGCCGCCCTAGGAGCCAATCCAAAGCTGGGGCTGAGCGGGCGACCGGTGCGACGGCTGCGGGCTCTGATGACCTCGCAAATTTATCAAATTGGTCGACAAAGGGTGGTGTTTCTACCGTCCATGTGGGATTCGGATGATTTTTATCTCACCTTAGATTCTGATTTTTTGTCGGCCCAATTGCGGGCGGAGGTAGCTTATGTGGCTCGCCATTGGAAGCAGTCCGGTCGTCCCACGGTTACCCTATTACTCACTAATGATCGCCTGGACAATGGGGCCGGAGCCGTTGATCCCCAGTCATCTCTCATCCGCTTTATTGTGGAATGTCAAAGCGGCACCTGTGATGGCGTTCAAATTTACGTGGACGCCCTGGAACAACTGTTGGTTACGGCGGGACTTCGGCGATTAGACGTACTGGATGATATCAATGTCAGTTTGACCCAGCGACCCATTACCTCCCCATTGCCGGACACGAGCTTGCTGCAATTTGACCCAGCTCAAACGCGATCGCTGGACAACCGTCAGGAGCTGGAAATCGAGTCCGAGGGATCCAGCGAGGGGCTGCTTCATCGACTGCGCCACAGTGTGAATTTATACGAGCAGGTAGAAATTGTCAGTAACTTAATTCGCCTGGAGTCGCTGGATTTTGAAACGGGGCTGGGATCGGGGCGATCGGCAACGGTGCGGGAATTGCTGGCGGAGCTGTATGCCCGGGCAGCGCGAGGAATTCCGGTAACAGTGGCCGAGGGTGCGCCGCCAGAACGACAGGTGTACTGGGCATTGGTACGACGAACGGCGGGGCTATTGGGGCGTGCCAATAACGGTTTATCCGATGCGGTGACAGATTTGCTGGTGCGCCAAAAGGTTATTGCCGTGGGGCGAGCCTACAGTGAAGAGGCGATTATTGATCGCCCCATGACCAAAAGGGAAATTGCGGCGCAAATTGATCGGTTTTGTGGGGAAGATATTCGCGATCGCGTGTTAAGTCAGGAGATTCTAATTGGTTTAGGGGTGCTAATTCGCACGGATCCCATGCTTTTTAAAGGCTTTTTAACCCTACGAACCAGTTATTTTATTTTGCTATTGGTAAGCGAGCTGGGGCGAGATTTACTGGTTACGCCCGACGAAGCTTACGAACAGTTAATGGAGCAAAACCCCTTTGAAATTGCTATTCGATTGCGTCAGGTTTTACAGGGGTACCAAGGAGCCACCCAAGCGTTGCAAAGTCAAGAATCACTGCATATTAAAAAGACAGAGCGACCTATCGAATGGATTTTATTACCCGATAGAAACGAGGCGCTGCCGCCAGCAGGAAGCTGGGTGCGCCAGCGGGAAATTGATGGCTCTGTAAACCGCGTTCCCCCCATGTTTTACAACCAGGTGTGGAATCTTTTACAACATTGCAAAGGTATTGTGATTGGGGATAAATTGGAGCGAAGAAATCGCTTAGATAGCGCTCGGTTATTGGCAGAAATGACCCCTGGGGAGACAAATTTTGCCCGACAGGTGGAGCACCTTCTCAACAAAATTGACGCACCAACCTATCGTCAAGTTTGTATGGAAACGTTAATGGAATTATCGGCAGTTACTGAACGTAATCCAGACCTGTGGGTGGATGATTATTTAGTCTTAGATGTGTTGGTGGGCTATGCGGTACGGGTGGCGTGGTTAGGTAATCATCCTCAAGATGGCGATCGCTACAACGAAGTAAAATCCCAAGCCTGGCAAAGCTTTTATGAAACGTCCCCTTATGCCTGTGCCGATTACGTGGTCAAAGCCTTCCAATTACTATTAGAAATGGGGCAGCAAGAAATAATCCTGCAAGCCCAAGAACCCGCAACAGAAAGAGTCACCTAGGGTGCGTACCAACGGCACCGTGAAAAAATCTCAACCTTGATTCGGGGCGTCAGCCATACACCCGCCGAGGACTTTTTTAGATGCTGAGTTTTAAAGCGCTGACGGGTACGTCATCCCAAGAACCGACGGTGCGTGTTTGTACAACCCATCCTGAGGATCGCTGAAATTCCGATAGATCCTCTTCAAAAGAGACGCGACAGGCTTGAGCGTGCTCTTCATTGGCACAAGCAATACAGGCTCGTAAAATTCCTGCGCCGTCGATTTGTTCGTTTACCCAAATAACCATGGTGACTACTTCCCTGCGTATTTAAAAATTAACCGTATTACAACCGTAAATATTGCCCGAAAATATTACGCGCACTTTTCGCGAGCCTTGTGCCGTGATTCCACTAATTTAAACTAAAGTTCGTCCCAGACTTCACTAAAATAACGCCATTGTATTTTTTATTTTCTGTTGATTAGTTCCAATCAGTATTGTTTTGTTACTGATGATTTCCAAGCCTGATTCTTGAGGTTTATTTTGGGCGATCGCTCCCTTATCCAACCTTAGTCAGACCCTTGGTTTTGCTCTTTTGATAGCACCTGTTCCAGCACCGCTTTTAACACCAGGGCGATCGCCGCCAACAGTGCTAACACCACAGCAGCAGAATAAGCCACATGAGATAAATATAGTATGAAACCAGCATCCTCATAGAGGACAAGGGATTGCCAATTTCGGATGATATTGCCGGAGACGACGGATACTGCGCCGAACTCTCCCAGGGCCCGGGCGGTGCTGAGGATGGTGCCGTACAGTAAGCCCCAGCGAATATTGGGCAGCGTAATTCGCCAGAAAACTTGCCAGTTACTAGCGCCTAAAATTCGCGCTGCTTCTTCCTGGTCCGTGCCCATTTCTTCCAGCAGGGGCAGCACTTCCCGCGCCACAAAGGGCAAGGTAACAAAGGCTGTGGCGAGAATCATGCCGGGTAGGGCAAATACGATTTTGAGGTCGGCGGCTTCCAGGGCGGGACCGAACCAGCCTCGGCGACCGTAGAGTAATACAATCATCAAGCCCACCACCAAGGGGGAGATAGAAAAAGGTAGGTCCAGCAGGCTAATCACAAAGGCGCGTCCGGG
>CALCTI010000076.1 GCA_937894105.1 uncultured cyanobacterium | reverse complement strand
TTCAAGGGCGTCGAAATATAGTTTCTTACTAACCCTTTCCACGAAGTTATCGCAGTCCACTAGAATCTGATGTTTTTCTTCGTCGTTGTTGAACTTGTGGGCGTTGCCTCGGGCATTTAGCACCAGGTTAGAGAGGGCGTGCTTTACCCGGTTTCTTCGGGTTAGAAAGATACATTTCCAGCCATATTGTTGGAATCTTTCCAACACTTTGCCGGGATCAAGGGGCTTTTTGCGCTCGTCGGTGAGGTGGGTAACTTTGATGTGAAAAATAAAATTTTCATCCGGCGTTTGCTTTGCCAACCCATTCATATAGTGCACGGGAAACATCGCCTCCCCTTGATGAAACCTGGTTTTATGAAAAGGTCCCAACAGTTCGCCACGCTGTTCAAAGTATTTCGTCGAGCTGATTAGATTTTCTAGCAATGTGCTGCCCGATCGCCCCTGGGCAAAAATCAAAACGCGAACTTGATCGTTAGGCAACGGTCGAACAATATTAACGAAATAGTTCTTGATTTCTTTGCATCGAAAGCGTATCCATGCCTTTCGTTTCTGCCATGGGGTTGCTTTTTTCCGCTTCTTCTTCTTCGGCGCAGAGGGCTGGCTGGGGGATACTGACAATTTCTTCTATTCGCTTTAGTGAACTCGTTTGATATTAAAAATCTAGGACTCAGGCTAGCATGCCTTTTTTAAAATCCATTTGGGATTGCGATGGGGCGATCGCTAAAAACCATGGCGCAGATTTAGGCAATCCATAAAAACCACCGATTCCCTATACGCATAGCCTGGTCGCGATCAGAGTGACCAGGTTATGCGTCCCCTCAACTACTCCTGCCAATTGCCGGACATAATTGATGCGATGCCCCGCCCAATGCGCTGCAGATCCTCCGCCAAGAGGGGTGGCCAGGGCACGCCGGACATCAGCCCCACTTGGTAGGCGATATTGCTTTCTACGGCGAGGCGACACAGGGGTCCAGCAAATTCGCGGCTCAGGCTAGGGGTCCCTTCGAGGGCGGCGTGGACCATTTTGACCGCCAGTAAAATTGAGGTGACCTGACCGGGGACCGGGGGTTTGCCGTCTTTGAGGCGATTTAAAAAGGCGTCGCCGTTGGTGGGGCTGGGAGAGCCTTGCATAATTAAAAATTGACGGGCGGTTTCGTAATCCATAATTCAGCCAATACGGTAAGGAAAACCTTTTGGGAAGGATTTGGTAATTCGGCGATCGCGCAAAAACTGTATTGGTTATAGGGTATCGTCGGTGGGACGGGCAAGGGCTTTGGGTCTTTAGGGATCTTCAGCGAATTGTTTAAGTTTTTGTTGGTGCTTTTTCGTTAATGGTGGATCGGATTCGGCTGGGGTTGGCGGTTTGGGTGGCGCGGGTGGTTACGGCGCTGGTGCGATCGCTAGAATTAGGGGCTGCCAGTGTGCTACCCGGCAGCGTAGCGCGACGGATTCAGCCGAAAGCGCTGCGATTATTGGCGCGACAGTACACCCAGGGGGTGGTGCTGGTGGCGGGGACCAACGGGAAAACAACCACGTCACTGCTGCTGCGCAGTATGTTTGAGGATCATGGGTTTCGGGTCACCCATAACGCCACCGGGGCGAATTTGGTTAATGGGCTGACGGCGGCATTGGTGGCAGATGCGGATTGGTGGGGGCGCATTAATCGGGACGTGGCGATTTTGGAGGTGGATGAAAATGTGCTGCGGCTGGTGTTGCCAGAAATTTGTCCGCGGATGCTGTTGGCGCTAAATTTATTTCGCGATCAGTTGGACCGGTACGGGGAGGTGGATACGATCGCCCGACGGTGGCGAGAGGCGATCGCCCCCCTGGAAAATGCCACGGTGGTGTTGAATGGGGACGATCCTGCCCTCAGTGAATTTGGGCAGCAGTTGGAAAAGCAGTGGGAAGATTTAGCGCGGGTGCAATATTTTGGACTGAATGAGCCGGAGCGGTATTTAGAGGCGATTCCCCATGCGGTGGATTCGACTTACTGTCCCCGGTGCGGCGCCTCGTTGAATTATCGTGGGGTGTATTTGTCCCATTTAGGCGACTACCAGTGCCCGTCCTGCCAGTTTGCCAAGTCTAAGCCTCGCCTCAATAGCGCTGACTGGCCACAGATTTTGATCGGGCTTTACAACAAGTACAACACCCTAGCGGCGGCGACCACGGCTCAGCTATTTGGGGTGGAAGACACGACCCTGCGGGGATCGATTCGAGAGTTTAAGGCGGCCTTTGGGCGGGCGGAGGAGCTGGTGCTGGAGGGCACCCCGATGCGGATTTTGCTGTCCAAGAATCCGGTGGGCACCAACGAAACCCTGCGGGCGATCGTGGAGCTTAGCCAGGATCGTCCCCACGGGGCGACGGTGCTGGTGGTGCTGAACGATCGCATTCCCGACGGTACGGATGTGTCGTGGATCTGGGATGCGGATACGGAAAAATTAGCCCAAAGTGCCGGAACCATTGTGGTCAGTGGCGATCGCCTATACGATATGGCGCTGCGGTTAACCTTCTCCCAGCTCCAGCCGGGTGCGGGGGGCAAAATCATCCCCGAACCGGATCTGGGGCAGGCAATTAAACGGGCGATCGCCGCCGTGCCAGACGGGGAAACCTTGTATATTGTCCCCACCTATTCCGCCATGTTGGAAGTGCGGCAAATTTTAACGGGACGGGGGATTTTGTAATGGCTTTTACCGACACTCAAGACGCCACGTTACGGCTAGGCTGGCTGTACCCCACCTTAATGAGCACCTATGGCGATCGCGGCAACTTAACCTGTTTGCAGCGACGGGCAGAGTGGCGTGGTATCAACGTGGAAGTGGTGGCGCTAGATCGAGACTCGACGGCGGATCAGTTTGGTCAGGTGGACATCATTGTGGGAGGCGGTGCCCAGGATCGCCAGCAAGAATTGGTGATGCGGGACTTGCAGGGGGAAAAGGGAGCCGTCCTGAAAGCAGCCCTGGAGAATGGAACGCCGGGGGTCTTTACCTGTGGCTCGCCACAGCTTTTGGGGCACTACTATGAGCCGGGCGTGGG
>CALCTI010000075.1 GCA_937894105.1 uncultured cyanobacterium | reverse complement strand
AAGGGCACTGGCATCGATCATTGAAACCTGGTCAACAAAAATCCGCTCCGTCTCAATGCCCGACCCCACGTTTCGCACATCGCTGCCCAAAATAAAAATCCCAGCCCTGGAGGGCGATCGCGCATCAATGGTGGCTCCCGTCAGGTAAACATCCTGTCCCGTAACCACCACAGCCCCAAAGTCAGACAGATTTGAGCTGGATCCACTAACGTCAATGGTGCCGCTTAAAATCGTCGCCCCCTGGGGGGAGCCAATCACCGTTGTTGTCCCTGCCCCCAAGGCATTTGCGGACTGACCAAGGGCTGGCTCTTGGAGGATCACCAATCCTTGATCCGTGATCGACACTGTCGCCGCCGGGCGTATCCCCTCTGCTCCCGTTAGCAACGTGGGCAAATCTAAAGGCGTAATGGGACGGGGCGGCGATGGGGGTCTGGCGTTTCGAAGTGTGATATCAAAGATGCTGGCAGAACGACCAAAACTCAAATATTGGTAGGCTCCGACGGAGGCCAGCGCCACATCCCCCAACGGAGCTTTGATGACTCCAGCCTGCAAAACGTTGCCCCCAACCAGCCAAAATCTGTCGGACTCAGCAATTTCTAACCGTCCAAAATTAGCAATGCTGCCTGGGGTTTCCACCTCGAAACGCAGCACAGAAGGATCCCCCGTAGGTCTTTGGTCCGCCAAAGGGCTGAACACATCAAACCACTGGATATTGCCCTGGAGATCTTCTAAGCCAATGCCGGTGGCCGTACTGCCCACAAAACCTCGAGGCACATCTAACGCCGCATTGGGTCCAAAGACAATGCCCGCTGGATTAAGGAGATACACCCCTGATGGATCCCCCACAAGCTGGATTAGTCCGTCGATATGGGATGGGTTTCCGCCCACAACGCGCCCTAAAACCGCGTTCGTTTCCACTTCGTTGATAAACCGCGCTGTTTCTCCCACGTTTAAATTGAATTCGTCGAAGCTGTGAAAAAGAATGCGCCCATTTTGGGACCGCTGCCCTCCGTTAATGGTAAAAACGCTACCCCGCTGCTGAACTTGGGTAGATATTTCGTCGGAGGCAGGAATAATGCCTTGGGCGATCGCCTTGGGTGACAGATAAAGTTCACCGGTAGCGATCGCTCCAGCCAGGGCGATCGTGACGTCCGCAGGGCACCGTTTAGTCAAACCACAAAGGGAGAGCATAATCGCAAACAATGATTTGGGACAGGTTTTAACGGCTTTTTCGTTGTGTTTTACGCTGTTTTTGGGGATGGGCTTTAACAGATCGTATTCTTCTAAAGGTTGAGAATAGGACCTAAAACGCACCTTAAAAAATACGTTTTTAAATTCGTTTCAGGACGTTGTTTTTCAGTGCGAAATAAAAATATTTTTGAGGCGATCGCGGCAACAATAGCCGATAAGCTATACGGAATTAATCGCCTGAATGATTACCCAAGCCAATTAGCGGCGGATTTATATTTTCTGCTTTAGACCTTGGTTTTTTGCGATTATTTTTGCGATCAAGAACACATATTAAAGGCAATTAAACAGACCACATTAAGCTTGTTTGGATCTATAAAAAACGGACAAAAAATAACGCGCGAGTAAACAACGAAAAAAACTGGGACAGATTTACCCTAAGACACGCCATCATCGCATCGCCAATGAGTCATGCTAGTAATGGG
Organism: uncultured cyanobacterium; assembly: GCA_937894105.1. Classification (GTDB taxonomy): domain Bacteria; phylum Cyanobacteriota; class Cyanobacteriia; order CACIAM-69d; family CACIAM-69d; genus CALGDE01. The sequence continues at coordinate 1,070 of CALCTI010000075.1, read as the reverse complement.
GTCGCTTCATTAATAAAATGCAGAAATAAATGCAGACATCAAAAGCAAAAACCTGATGCAGTGGGGAGTACCACGCCTGATGTAAAAATAAGTTAGAAGCTGCGAACCCTACAGTGTAAGGCTTTGGAATTTAACTGAATATAGTCCTTTGTTGATACAGTACAAAAAATCACTAGTATCGCAGCACTATCTCTGTGTATTTCAACTGTATCATTTTCAACAGGTCAACCGTAACAAAGCCTGAAACTTTGTTTTATCCACAAGCTTTCCAAGCTTAAATTCACCTAGTTTTATTAGCAGAAATAATTCAAAAATAAACCTGTGGAACTCAATCTAGTTTTCATGAACTATTCTGAACTTATTGCTTCTATGGTTATTATTTTTAGGGTTGATAGTTTTAGGAGTTTTTGTTGTCGGGGAGATTACCAGGGGCTGCCAATGAGGGTGAAGCTAGCCCAGAAGTAGGGATGGGTAAAGTCCAGGTCGCCTTTGGCGATTGCCTGGGGAACAGCCACAGCTCCCCGGGAGGTACCTTGCAGTTGTCCTTGGCGAATGGTTACGTCGCCGCGCAGCATGGCCAGCTGAGCCTGGCGCAGCGCCTCTGCTTTGGTGGGTAGGTCAATTAAAGCGTCATAAAATTCAGCCATCAGAGCCAACGTGCCCGAATCGCTCACTTGCCACAGGCTAGCCACCACGCTTTTGGCACCCGATTGCACCGATAGCCCCGCAAACCCTAGCTCCGCCTGGTCGTCCCCAACGGCGGTACGGCAGGCGCTTAGGACCAGTAGCTCCAGCGGCGGCGTATGGAAGTTGAGCGCGGAAATGGAATCAACACCAACCCGTTCGCTGCCCCACAGTTGTACGTAGGAATCTTGGCGATCGCCCGGTTCAAAAAAGGCGTGGGTGGCCAGGTGGGCGATCGTAAAACTAGAGCGTTGGCGGGCCGAGCGAATGCCTTCCAGGGTAAAATTTTCGTCCACAAGATTGACCGTATTCCAGGTGGCGCTGATGGCGTCCACTTCCACGGGCACCGCTGGCAGCGCCGGCAGTTGGTCAAACTGGGAGGTACC
>CALCTI010000074.1 GCA_937894105.1 uncultured cyanobacterium | reverse complement strand
GCCATCCCCTTGGTGGTGAGCTTGGGTGCGAATGCCGTGGGGAGCCAGGTAGCGGTCAAAGCCGCGAGCGATCGCCCGAGGGTTAACGGCAGTGGAGCCTGAAACGGAATTAAACCAGGGAAAACGACCGAAGCTCGCTGCGCTGTTCATAGGACTGCCGTTGTTAAATCGCCCCTACGCGGGCGCGTTAAAGAGAGGTTACTAAACGGTTCTAACCCACGAATAGGCAATTATCCATCGGTAGAGGGGACGCAGAAGGTTTTTATGCCTTACCTTTGCCGCTCCGTTTACTTAACCCCATATTCTACGGTGTCTTCTTTCTGATCCCTACCAATTCCAACTAATTGCCGCGCCTTAATTTCCGCGCTTCTGTGCTGGCAACCGTTATTGCTCAGCGATCGCCTCACCAATAGCCGCCACCACTCGGTTACCCCTGTCCTCGTCCAACCCTGGGAACATGGGCAACGACAGAATTTCACCGCCCAACGCCTCAGCGATTGGAAAACTGCCCGGTCCCCAGCCCATATCTACATAGCCCGGCTGTAAATGACAGGGGATGGGGTAGTGAATCCCCGTCATCACCCCCTTTTCCTTGAGGCGATCCTGAAGCTGGTCCCGATTCAGTTTGCAGGTTTCCCCCACGCGCACCACATATAGGTGGTAAATATGCCCCGACTCCGCCCGGTTAACCATAGGTTTAATGCCTTGGGGCGCTAGCGATCGCAGCTTCTCGTCATACCACTGGGCTGCCTGGTTTCGCTGGGCATTCCAGGTGGATAAGCGGGGCAGCTTCACGTCCAGAATCGCCGCTTGGATCGTGTCTAGGCGAGAATTGGTACCCCGGTCCTCATGGAAATACTTCCTCGGTGCGCCATAGTTTCGTAGCGATCGCACCTTGTTTGCTACCCTTTCATCGGAGGTAACCACCATACCGCCGTCGCCCATGGCCCCCAGATTCTTACCGGGATAAAAGCTAAACGCCGTCGCTGTGCCAATGGTGCCAGCGGTATAGCCGTCTCGCGTCGCCAAATGAGCCTGGGACGCATCCTCAAAAATTTTCACACCGGTACGCTCTGCCAGGTCTAGCAATCCCTTGGGCGACACTAATTGCCCGTATAAATGCACCGGCAAGATGACTTTCGTTTTATCGGTAATGGCCGCCGCCGCCGCCGCCAAATCTAACAGGGCTGTCTCCGGGTCGCAGTCCACCAACACCGTTTTGGCTCCTACCCGGTCCACGCCCACCACCGTGGCAATAAACGTATTGGCCGGCAAAATTACCTCGTCCCCAGGACCAATTCCCATTGCCTGCAGTCCCAGGGCGATCGCCTCAGTACCGCTGCCCACACCAATGCCGTAAGCTACCCCGCACGCCGCCGCAAAATTTTCCTCAAAAGCTTTTACCTCTGGACCGAGGATGTAGCCGCCGTGGTCCAGGACCTGGGCGATCGCTTGATTAATATCCCCCTTAATAGGCGCGTGCTGAAGAGACAGGTCCACAAAGGGAACGGTGGAGAGAGTGGCGATCATGGCTAAAACTTAGGTGAGAACCGTTATTGCTACGTCTTAACCGGTTGTAACCTTTGCTCGGGAGGCTCGCAACTGACCGCAGGCCGCATCAGACTCCAGACCCCGTGCCCGCCGTACGCTCACCGCAATGTGCCGGTCCCGTAACGTGCGCACAAACTGATTAATGCGGCGATCACTGGGACATTGATAGTCCACCTCGTTAATGGGGTTGTAGGGAATCAAATTCACATGACTTTGGAAGCCGCGTAGCAGTGCCGTCAGCTCCCGCGCCGCCTCCACTGTGTCGTTCACCCCCGCCAGCAAAATATATTCAAAGGTCACCCGTCGCCCCGTTTCCCGCACATAATCGCGACAGTCTTCCAGCAACGCTGCGATGGGATACCGCTTCGCTGTGGGCACTAGCTGTTGGCGCACTTTTTGATTGGACGCATGGAGGCTCACCGCCAAAGTAGCTTGCAATTTTGCCTGGGCCAGGCGATGAATCTGCCCCGGTACCCCCACGGTGGACACGGTAATATTGCGTTGCCCAATGCCCAAATCTTCATTGAGGGACCGCACCGCCCCCAGCACCGCCGAAGAATTTAACAGCGGCTCCCCCATGCCCATAAACACAAAAAAGCTCACCCGACGGTCAAAAACTTCCCGCACCGCCAGCACCGGCTCCACACTTTCCCCCCGGCTTAACTTGCGTTGCCAGCCCCCCTTGCCGGAGGCGCAAAAATCGCACGCCATGGGGCAGCCCACTTGGGACGACACACATACGGTTAGGCGCTTATCGGTGGGAATGCCCACGGTTTCTACAATATTGCCGTCGGATAGTTGCAACAGCAGCTTGATAGTTCCATCTGGGGCGTCGCTGCGGTAGTGAATTGGCGATCGCCCCACCACATCCCCCTCAGCTCCGTCCACCGCCTGTCGCCACCCCTTGGGCAGCACGGAAATCTCCCCAAAGGACCGCACGCCGCGATCGTAAATCCACTGATAAATCTGTTTCCCGCGATACTTGGGCTGTCCCTGGGCAACTACCCAATCTTCGATTTCTTTTAAGGAAGCGCCCACCAGTGGCGGCATACCGCAGGGTTTGGGCGATCGCACCTTAGACTGAAAGCCGTGACTAGAACGCCCATTGCCCCTATCCTCAAAGGCTTCACCCGGCGCTTCAACCGGCACTTTACTAGGCATTTCACCCGGTACTTTACTAGGCATTTCACCCGGCAATGTACCCAAAACTTTGCCAGGGGCTTGGGAAGTGGAAGTTGTAACAGTCATGGCAGCCAAGGAAGTCTAGGAAACGGGAAGAACAGTTCGCCTAAAAGTGGGCACACTATAAAGGCGGACCCAAAAACGGGCCCATTGAAAGTTTAAGACGGTGCGGCTAAGTGTGCGGATTAGGGGCAGCATCCCCTGGAAAGTGGAGTAGAGGTCGCGAGCCCTAAAATAAATTAAGTTGTGATGGCGCGTGTGTGGAATGGGGCGG
>CALCTI010000073.1 GCA_937894105.1 uncultured cyanobacterium | reverse complement strand
GAACTTCAGCCTTTTGACGACACCACCTAATTTCTCAAATTGAGAATTGCTGGCTAAACAAACAACCTGACAGCAAGGGATATGTCCTGAAACATTAGGTCAAAATCCATTGCAGTTCTCCATTCATTGCAATGAACTCAACCATGGCTCCTCTAAATTCTCCGCCCGACTCTCCCCCCTCGTCCCCCGTGTCCAACGGTAAAGACACCCCATCCAAGCCCCCCAGCGAAATCAAGCTGGCCATGCGCAATATGGTCAAAAAGGGCGGCAAATCCCTGCAACACTTTGGGCTAACGGTAACGGCCCTGTTAGGGGCTTTGGTGGGACTTGCCTATTTGACCCGCTAACCATTGGCTAACTCCCCCACGCCCAAGTCTCCGGTCGGGTGCGCCGTGACGCGCCGCATTGGGCGACCCGCTGATAAGGTCGAATTTAATCGTCCGTACACTGTTCGCGTCACCGTGCTGACTATGGCGATCGCCCCTCCCAACCGACCCATCCCTGTCGCTTTGACGCTACAGCAGGGACACAACGCGCCGCCCTTGGGTGCAACACCAACGGTTTTTACCTGGCAACAGTGGCTTAATCGGTGGTGGCAGGGCCTGGGCACAGGCGGTTCCGATCCCGCTGAAGACTTGCCCCACCTATCGCCCCTGCTGGCGGCTTATCCCAAAGCCTCTTTGGCGATCGCCCTCAACCTACGCCTCACCACCGACGAGGAAATTCACCAGTTTAACCGTGACTATCGGGGCATTGACCGTCCCACCGACGTGCTCGCCTTTTCTGCCCTGGAGGCCATTCCACCGGCGCTATTGCTTGCCCAAAAGGCGGCAGAGGATCCTGACTCGCCCGAGCCCATCGAGTTAGGGGACATGGTTATTTCCCTGGATACCGCCAAAGCGCAAGCCCAACGGCTGGGACATTCCCTAACGCTAGAGCTGGCATGGCTCGGAGCCCACGGATTTCTTCATCTACTGGGGTGGGACCATGGCGATCGCCCCCACCTGGAGAAAATGTTGACCCGTCAACAAACCCTGTTAACGGCGGCCAACCTAGGAACAGTAAATGGAGGTGCGCTGGATTTAATCCGCCTAGGATACGACTGAGCGGGAAAACCACCAAAGCTAATCACCGCAATAAATCCCTAAAGCTAATCACCCAAGCCAACTATCCAAACGAAACACAAGACAGTCCCAGCCCCCTTTGCCTAACCCCGTACACTAGCGGTGACAATCGTCTCTCTCCGACGACCACGTGTTACAAACGTCACGTTAATCACCGCATTGGCACTGCATCAAACTCCTAAAACACATCTTGAAAAAGACCTGCGAACACGCTGTTAACGGTGCTTTCGGCCACCAAACTTTATGAATAATTCTCCAAAAGCCGCCCCATCCCTATTTCCACAGCTGAAAAAGCCATCGAAAAAAGGCACATCGTCTAAAAACCGGGCCGATTCCCTAAAAATTGCCCCCAATCTCCTTTCCAGCTGTCGATACGCTGCCACCGGCATTCAATATGCCTTCCGAACCCAGCGCAACTTTCGTATTCAGGTATTTTTAGGCGTCCTCGGCTTCTCCATGCTTGCCTGGGTCGAAGCATCCGTGGTGGAATTTTGCCTGGTGCTGTTGCTGGTGACCCTGGTAATGTCCCTGGAGCTGGTGAACACCGCCCTGGAAGCGGTGGTGGATTTGACCGTGGGCAAGACTTATCACGAGCTGGCAAAAATTGCGAAGGATTGTGCGGCGGGGGCTGTGTTTTTATCGGCGATCGCCGGGTTGATTATGGGCTGCACCTTAGTCATTCCCGAAGCGTGGCTAAAGCTAAGCTCAATGATTTAAGACGCCAGTTTCACGTAAAGCCTGCCTTGCCTAGCTAATTCTGTAGGGGGAGTGAGGAAGCCGATTTGAACCGCGCTGTTTATCAGTCCTCTCAATTGAAGCGGCACAGAACACTCTTGAAAGCCGCCAGTCTTATTGGTATTGCAATGTTTCCCTATTCTTTTTAAGAATTGGTATTGCCCTCGAATTGGCGTAATTAGGCGTAATTAATTGGCGTAATTAAGGGAATTTTGACCCACCTTTGGCACAGGGGTAAGAAATTAAAAAAAATGGGAATTAGCGTTGGCTTCATAATGGAAGAAGCCTGATACGCCAACAGACCCTATGAAAATCGCCAACAATATCACCGACCTCATTGGCAGAACGCCCCTGCTTCGCCTCAACGCTATACCAAAAGCGGAGGGCTGCGTTGCCAATATTGTTCTAAAGCTAGAAAGTATGAACCCGTCTGCCTCCGTGAAGGATCGCATTGGTTGCAATATGATTCAGCGGGCGGAAAAGGAGGGGCTGATTACACCGGGAAAAACGGTGCTGGTGGAGCCCACGTCGGGTAATACGGGCATTGCGCTGGCAATGGTGGCCGCTGCCAAAGGCTACGAGCTGATTTTGACCATGCCTGAAACCATGAGCGCTGAGCGGCGGGCTATGCTGCGAGCCTATGGTGCCAAGCTGGAGCTAACGTCGGGGATCGAAGGGATGGGGGGCTGTATCCGCCGCGCCCAGGCGATCGTTGATGAGCTGCCCGATGCCTTTATGTTGCAGCAGTTTCGTAATAGCGCTAACCCCGATGTGCATCGCCAAACCACCGCCGAGGAAATTTGGGATGACACCGATGGTGAGGTTGATATTCTAGTGGCCGGGGTGGGTACGGGGGGTACCATTACGGGCACCGCTGAGGTGTTAAAAGACCGCAAAGAGTCCTTGCAGGCGATCGCCGTAGACCCCACCAACAGCCCGGTAATTTCTGGTGGTCGGCCCGGTCCCCACAAAATCCACGGCATTGGTGCCGGGTTTATCCCCGCCGTGCTGAATGTGGCCGTTATCGATGAGGTGGTCACCGTTTCTGACGATGAGGCGATCGCCTACGGTCGTCGACTCGCGCGGGAAGAGGGGATTTTGTCGGGAATTTCCACCGGAGCCGCCGTGTGTGCCGCCATCAAAGTGGC
>CALCTI010000072.1 GCA_937894105.1 uncultured cyanobacterium | reverse complement strand
GTACAAATTCCCACGGGCAATGGCGTTGTCACTGTGGGTGAAAACCATCCCATTGCCGTGGTGGCTGGTCCCTGCTCCGTAGAAAACGAAGCGATGATTGTAGAAATAGCCCAGCGGGTAAAAGCAGCAGGGGCAAAATTCCTGCGAGGCGGTGCCTATAAACCGCGCACCTCCCCCTATGCGTTCCAAGGGCATGGGGAAAGTGGTTTAGATCTGCTGGCAGCGGCGCGGGAAGCCACTGGGCTGGGCATTATCACCGAGGTGATGGATACGGCGGACGTGGAAAAAATCGGCGCTGTGGCAGACGTGCTTCAGGTGGGCGCGCGCAATATGCAAAATTTTGCCCTGTTGAAAAAGGTGGGCGCTCAAGATAAACCGGTGCTGCTCAAGCGAGGTATGTCGGCCACCATCGACGAGTGGCTGATGGCGGCGGAATATATTTTGGCGGCGGGTAACGCTAACGTGATTTTATGCGAGCGCGGGCTGCGTACCTTTGACCGTCAATACACTCGCAATTTGCTGGATCTGAGCGCGGTGCCGGTATTGCGAACCTTGACCCACTTGCCGATTATGGTGGACCCGAGCCACGGTACCGGCTGGTCCCAATATGTCCCTACCCTGGCAAAAGGGGCGATCGCCGTGGGCACCGATTCCCAAAAGATCGAAGTGCACGACAATCCAGCAAAAGCTATGTCCGATGGTCCCCAATCCCTAACCCCCGATCAGTTTGACGCTTTGATGGCCGACCTTGCGCCTTTGGGGAAAGCGGTAGGACGTTGGGAAGGGGCTAAGTTGGCAGTGGGGTAAGGCCGCTATGAGTGCCCGTTAATTAGGGGCTGTTAAAAATTAGTGATTGTTAAATAGGCGGCGAGGAGTTTGGCGCAGTTGGCGATCGCCCCCAGGTGCGCCACCTCGTAGCCGTGGGTGTTTTGGGTGGGAAAGCTCAAACACGCAGCCCGAGGCACCGCGCCAAACTTCATGGCGATCGATCCATCGCTGCCAAAGCCGCTCAAGGTCGCCATTTGTACGGGCACATTAGCTACCGTCGCCGCCGCCTGTAATTCGCCGTTAATTTCCTCGTCGTAAATGCCGTAGCCGTCCTGGGACAAAATTACTGGCTTGGGACCGTCTTCTACGGGATATTCCGGCGACAGGGGACAAATTTCCAACGCCAGCAATGCCCCCAGCCGATGCTGATTGGCAAAATACATCGCCCCCAGCGCCCCCACCTCTTCCTTCGCCGACGCCACCAAATACACATCGGTCCAGGGTTCGATCACGGTTTCCGCTAGGGCTAGCAAAATTGCCAACGCCGCCTTATCGTCCAGGGCGTAGCTGGCAATATGATTTGGGCTGAGGCGAAACGGAGCTTTACGGTGTTTGCTCACCACGGCGCGGGTGCCCGGTCGTATCCCAGCGGCAGCGAGGGCTTCGGGCGATCGCTTCGTTTCTACCCATGCCACCTCCCAAGTGACCGCCGTTGTTTCCTGAAACACCTTTTGGGGAGACTCAGGAGACACATGGCGGGAACCAAAACTTAAAATCCCTGGCACCGTCTCGTGGTCCCCCAATAAATCCATCACCCCTTCCCCGTACACCCACGGAAAGCTGCCCCCCAACTTGCGCAGGGACACCCGACCTCTTCTACTCGCTTGACGATCGCCCCAATTTCATCCTTATGGGCCGTAATGGCAACGGGCGGTGCCTCGGGGCGACGGTGCTCCGTAGACGCTGGAATCTTTACGTAAATATTACCCGCCCAATCCTGTTCCACCTGGTGTCCCAAAGCTGCCAGGCGATCACGCAACACCGCATCAATTTCCCCTTCCAATCCACTGGGAGAGTGGCACATGACCAGCTCTTCAATCAGCCCAAACCATTGGTCAAAATTCCAGACGCTGTCCGTATTGGTTTGAAATGCTGAGGTCATTGCTTTCTCTTGGTTCCTGCCAATGCATCTGCGGCATCTGCTAACGCCCCCGTTAACCGCTACGCCGCCTGGGCCACATTACAGGCTCCACCGCTTCCGCTGGCCCCACTAGGGATACATAGGGAGCCGCTAGATAGGTTTGGGCAACGCGCTGCACGTCGTCAATGGTGATTTCGCTGATTAGCTGCTGAAATTCTTGGTCAAAGCCAACCCCTAAACCCAGCACGTCATACCAGCCGTAGAGTTGGGCTAGTTGGGAATTGGTTTGCTTGCCCAGGGCGTACTGCCCGAGCAGCTTGTTTTTAGACACTTGCAAGGACTCTTCCGCTAGGGGCTCTGCCGTCAGCCGATCCACTTCTGCTCGCAGCCCGTCCAGGGCGATCGCGGTGTTGTCCGGCGCGGTGCCAATGTATGCCCCAAACATGGATCGCTCTAGCCGGGTGGGATAAAACGCAGATACGTCGTAGGCTAACCCTCGCTTTTCGCGCAGCTCCACAAAAAGGCGACTGGAGAGTCCATTGCCTAAATAGGTGCTGGCCAGCTTAAGGGCTCCGTAATCTCGCAAGTGTTTGCTGTCTTTGTTGTCGGCTTCCAATGCTGCGGTTAGGTAGCCCAAAATAATGATGGACTGTTGGGTTTCCTGGGACACCATCGTGGGGTGAGGCGTTGTGGCGATCGCCGGCAAAACCGGGCTGCTGATCTCCCCCTGGGGCGCGGTCCAGTCGCCCAATACAGATTCAATGCGGGCGATCGCATCCTCCGCGGGTAAACATCCGGACACCGACACCACCGTATTATCGGGACGAAAAAAGGCGCGATGGAAGGCGTGTAAATCCTCTGAGGTAAGGGACGCCAAACTGTCCTCCGTACCCAGCGTGGAGCGGCCGTAGGGATGGCGATCGCCGTAGGTAATTTCCTGTAGCTTCTGAAATGCGAGGGAAAAGGGCTGTTCCCGCTGGGAGCGAATCGCTTGGATGGTGGACTTGCGCTCCAGGTCAATTTGCTCCGCTGGGAAGGAGGGCGATCGCAACACCTCCCCCGCCAGAGCTAAGATGCCGTCAAAATCCTGGCGTACCGTTTTTAAGCTCACCAAAAAATAATCCGAACTGGCATCAGCCCCTAAGGACGCCCCCACCGACTCAACCTGCTCGGCAATTTCCAACGACGACAGGCGCGTGGTGCCCTTCGTCAACGTGGCCGCACACAAGTGGGCGACCCCCGCTTGTTCCTGGGCTTCTCGCAACCCGCCCGCTCGCACAAACATCCGCGCCGCCACAATTTCTGCCGCTGGATTTTCAATGGCAATAACCGTTAAACCGTTGGGCAAGGTACGGCGCTGTAAAACCGGCGACTGGGGCAACTGGGTCACGGCAAACTCTCAAAAGTAAATAAAAACGCAAGGGCACCAAAAAATGTAGCGACACTTTTCGACGCACCATAAGGCTTAATTTTAAGCTGGTTTCAATCTAGCCGGTTTCGAGAACCCATTAAGAATGCCTAGAAATTTTCCTCGGCATTACTGAGGCGCAGAACCGTCATTGGCGAATCTAGATAGGGCCGTGACGATCGCCCCCACAATATCCTCTTCCGATTTACTTTGGTCGCGCACCTCAGCTTCAATACGCTTAACCTCTCCCTCGGGCAACCCCAACAGGGCCACTAACTTGGAATAGGCCCTAGACTCATCCTCATTCACCATGGATTCGCTTGGGGACAGGGAACTGGAAGCAATCACTTCGTACCCAAGGCGCAGCACCAGTTCCTGTTCCGCTGGATCTTTTACCTGGGGCACCAGCTCTTCCAGGGGAATATTCTGCACCAAATACTCTCGCAAATCCTTTTGCAGGATTAGCCGGTGGGCATCATTTTTAGCAAAGACCGCACTGAACTTTTCCAACATGACCTCCACTTCCTCTTTTGCCAGGTTGCCATCAGCCCAAGCCATGGCGGCGGCAATGCGAAGGAGGGTCATTTGGCGCGGGGCGATCGCCGGTGGGGGCGGCGGTGACAGCGGCGTAGACATAAGGTTCATCCCCGTAAAAACGTCGTTAGCCGCAGCCTAGCAACTGAGAATTTTTACCACCACGATTCGCAAGGCGCGGTGATGAAACGTTGTAAAACTTGTGGATGAACATTCCTGCAAGAACCAACGCGATCGCCGCGCCAGAAGCCCCACAGACCTTGTGCTGCTAGCTAGATATACCAGCCATTTTTAAACGGAGAGAGAGGGATTCGAACCCTCGTCAAAGTTGCCCCTGAACAGCATTTCCAGTGCTGCGCCTTCAACCACTCGGCCACCTCTCCTGGAGGGAGAACTATGGAAGCTAACCGGTCAATTTTTTTTAACGGGTTTCTTCTAAAGCTCTGCTCGGACAATGATGATAGCAGGGGCTGGTCGGCATGGAAAGGGGGTCGGGGGATTTTCTGAGACCTTCTGAGCCGATTTTTGGGCGATCGCTCCCAATGGCTCTTCAACTCAATTTTTCAGAGCCTTTAGCACCGTGATTTGCCGTCAAAGATTTGCCGTCAAAGATTTGCCGTCAAAATATTTCTGAGTGTTGCTTTATGGCGCTTCTTTAAGAACGAAGCCGCCAGAGCGCTAAGATCTCTTAACGTGGAAATCTCAACGATTCGCAACAATTGCAACACATCAAGTTCTTCTTAGGAAGCGCAGATTGCCGTTGCTGACCGCGCATTACCCGCTAGCCTTTTTGGCTCTATCCAGGGCTTTTTAACTTCAAGTCATTTCAAATTTCATCTTAAAAACACTCAAGTTCCCAAGCGACGGGTTTCATCGATGGATAAAAGCCAGTTTAATTTTGACCCGAACCGTTTCCATACGGTCAAAATCAAGCATCGCCAAGCGGAAGAAACGTATACGGTTTCTGTGCCGGAAGATCGCTACATTTTGCACACGGCGGAAAATCAAGGGGCGAAGTTACCCTTTGCTTGTCGTAATGGGGCTTGCACTAGCTGTGCCGTGCGGGTGTTATCGGGAGATTTAGAGCAGCCGGAGGCGATGGGATTGTCGCCGGACTTGCGGGCGCGAGGCTATGCCCTGTTGTGCGTAAGCCACGCGTGCTCGGATCTGGAGGTGGAAACCCAGGACGAGGATGAAGTGTACGAGCTTCAGTTTGGGCGATATTTTGGTCGCGGGAAGGTTTCCTTTGGAATTCCCATTGAGGATGAGTAATAGATTGAGGATGGGCAGTAGAAGGTGAGCCGTACCAGTGCGCTGAACGTCTCTACGACCTGGGGGCAACACTGGAGTTGGGTCGGGGGCAGAAAGGGGAAATGACTATGGTGCGCGGGCGTGATTTTGGGGCGATCGCTCCGGGGATAATTTCAGCGGCAATGGTTCTGACCGCTTGCCTAGCTGCCTGTGACTCTTCCCCGGAAGGGCGATCGCCCCAGGGGCAGGTGACCCAAGTTATCGACGGCAACACCTTAGAAGTGCAGCGTCTGGACCGTCCCGGAGCTATCCCGGAAAAGGTGCGACTGTTAGGGATTGATGCACCGAAGCTGGATCAAGATCCTTGGGGACCCGAATCCCACAGCGTTCTGGGGCAGTGGCTCGGGGGACAGGAGGTGCGCCTGGAATTTTCAAATCCTCCCCGCGATCGCTATAACCGTTTGTTAGCCTATGTGTGGCAAGGGGACCGGCTGATTAATGAAGCCCTGGTTCAGGACGGTTTGGCGGTGGTGAGTGAGCAGGCTAACGGGTCGCCTTACGAGCAAAAATTGCGCCACGCCCAGGGAGAGGCGCGAACATTGCAGCGCGGCATTTGGAATCCAGCCCAGCCCATGCGCACCGCCCCCGCCCAGTTTCGCCAGAATAGTGCCCCATAAGCCCGAGTTCCTTACCTCTTCTACCCACATTTATGACTTCTCCTACGTCCCCCGAGCAGCTGCAACTGTTGCTGGATATTGCCTCTGAAGCCGCTCTGGATGGCGGTACGGTGCTGTCGTCCTACTGGGGCAAGCTGGCGGGACAGGTGGAGGAAAAGGGGCGATCAGGGGATTTGGTCACCGTGGCTGATCGCAATGCGGAGGCGGCGGTAATTCAAGCGCTGGAGCGTCATCGGTCGGATATTGGCATTGTGGCGGAAGAATCGGGGCTGTTGGGAAACCAGGACGGGGATTTTGTGTGGGCGATCGATCCCCTGGACGGCACCACAAATTTTGCCCATCAGTATCCTTTTTCAGCGGTGTCCATCGGCTTGCTATATCGAGATGAGCCGGTGCTGGGGGTGGTGTACGACCCGTTCCACAAAGATCTTTTTCGCGCTGCTAAGGGGCTGGGAGCAACGCGCAATCGTCAGCCGATTCAGGTTTCCTCAACGGCGAGTTTGGCGAAAAGCCTCTTGGTGACTGGTTTTGCGTACGATCGCCGGGAAACCACCGACAATAATTACGCAGAATTCTGCTATCTGACCCATATGACCCAGGGCGTGCGTCGGGGAGGCTCAGCGTCGATGGATTTAGCCTACGTCGCCTGCGGTCGCTTGGATGGTTATTGGGAGCGGGGCTTATCGGTGTGGGATATTGCGGCGGGTATTGTGCTGGTGCAGGAGGCGGGCGGTCAGGTTACCGCTTACGACGGCGGCGCGGTGGACGTTAGCTCTGGGCGATTGCTCGCCACAAACGGCGCTTTGCATAAGCCCCTTCAAAATGCCCTTGCTAACGTACCCCCTTTGGATACTTGGTCAAAAGATCCCAGCACTTGGCCCAAGTTAGGGGATTAAAGCTGAGACTTCAGATGAGTTTGAAGCCAGTTTCAAGCTCGTTTCAAACTTTAAATGCCTGCGCCGTCTAGATATTCGGTGATGGCGCGATCGCGAATTTCACACACAGGCGACGATTTTTCCGGCAAATCCAAATGGTCGGCAATTTCTGCAACGGCCGTGGCGATCGCCCGTTCGGGTACCTCCTCCGCCGAATTTAATAGGGCTTCGAACGCCGCTGCTTTTTCGTCACACAGCTCCAATCGTTGGGCCGCCTGGGACAATAATTCCCGCTCCGACTGGCGATTCTCTTCCAAGGTGGTCAGCTTATTTTCCAACGCCTCAATGCGCTCCACCAGGGCCCGAATCACCCGCGCCTCTGAATCGGGCAGCTTATTGTGATCCAGGGGATTGACCCGAGCACCCGACTGGTAGACCACGCGCCCTGGTACCCCCACCACCGTGCAATGGGACGGCACACTTTTCAACACCACCGAGCCTGCCCCACTGCGCACATCGCCGCCAATTTCAATATTTCCCAGCACCTTGGCCCCGGCTCCCACCACCACGCTGTTGCCCAGGGTGGGATGGCGCTTCCCCGTTTCCTTGCCCGTTCCCCCCAGGGTCACCCCCTGATAAATCAGGCAGTCATCCCCTAAAACCGCCGTTTCCCCAATGACCACCCCCATGCCGTGGTCAATAAATAGCCCGGATCCAATGGTTGCGCCGGGGTGGATCTCAATGCCGGTAAAAAAGCGGGCCAGGTGGGAAATAAAGCGAGGGATAAAGGGCAAACCCATACGGTACAGGCTGTGGGCGATACGGTGGAAGGCGATCGCCTGGAGCCCGGGATAGCACAGCAGCACCTCGAGCCAGTTTCGAGCAGCGGGATCACGATCAAAAATATTGGCGAAGTCTGCTTTTAAAGTATTAAGCACGGTGCTATCTTGGCAAAAATTTAGTGGGAGAAATGCGCGGCAGGAGCAGAAAAGCCCAGGGAAACCGAGAGGGGAAGATGCAAAATAGTGCGCCAGAAAAGCGAACCGCTTACATAGTAGTCCCCTGTGAGAATTTAACCAGAGCCGGAAGACCGAATGGTTATCGTCTTCTGAGTTGACACTCCCGTTGAAATTCGAATTGAATCGATATGCCTCAGCCCTCAAATCTTCAGGGCGGCAGGGCAAATAATCAAGGGGGCAAGGATGACACCTTGATTATTTGCCCCGGTGAGGATATTGCTACTTTGGTTAACCTAAGCTGGATTACAACGCAAATTGTCAGTATCATCGCGGGGGCATTACAAACGCAGTTAGCTAAACCAGGAGCCAACCGTGCAGGTGGAATTTCGTGAGTTTAATCCCTTTAACGTGTGGTTTTGGTTGGAATTTGAAACGGTACTGGCTCCGTTGGAAACGCAATATATAGAAGAAGTGTTTGACTCCTGGTTTTATTTGGGCAAGCTGGGGGGCTTTAATGCGGAAAATCTGCAAGCTCAGGAGGTGGGGCTGGAAATTAGCTATATGTCCTACAGCGAATCCCTGGATGGTGAAGCGTTGCCTGCGCTGATGCACAATATGGGCGATATCGAATTTGAAGGGACGCGAGCGCGGGTGTGGTTCGATATGGGCACTAGCGATGCGGTCGCCCTGGATGTACTTATCAATTCATTGCAACGGCTCAGCAAAGAATTTGTTGCGATCCAACGGCTTAGCATTGGCGGCGAGGATTTGGATTGGCCGCTGCCGGAAAGTGGGCGATCGCAATCCGATGTGGACAACAACGACGGCTGGAATTAGCGGGCTTGCCAATTTTTGAAGCTAGGGCGTGTCATCAATTAATCTCCAGAAGCCTTATGCCGTGGGGAGTACGCGCCCTTTAAAAACAAACAAGGCTAGGGGCTGAAACCCTTACAGCTCTTGACTTAGGGATTCAATTGATGACAGCCCCTAGGTCACAGACAATAATCGCACAGATAATCGCTGACGTTTAGGGGCATTCCCCCACGAAATCAGCGACTAAAGTCCCATGTCTTTTGGTAATTGAACTTGGTCCACAATGCGGCGAACGGCGACGATGATCGCATCTGGTTGATCAAAATGTAATAGATGACCACTGTCGGGGATGATCTGATGCTGGCTCTGGGTCGATAAACCTGCCAACTCAGCTTGCAGTTCACCCCAGATTTTGGCTGCAGTTTGGGCTGCATCAGAGCCGTTATTGCCCTGCAAGGTGGACGCAGCAGTGAGCACAATAAGCGGACGATTTTCCAAAGATCTCAACCGTTGACTCCACTGAAGGTTAGCCAAGAAGAGCCGCTCCTCAGCCTTTGTTGCTGCTAGGCTTTGGGGGGCAAAAGCTTCTAGTAGAGGCAGTATAGCTACCGGAAGGCGACGGCTATTGGGATGGGGCAATAAGCGATGCCGCAACCGTAAAATTTCACATGCGGCGGACAGACGATCCGACAAATCCTGTCCAAAGGCAGGCGATCGCCCCTTAGGCATAGGGGGGAAGCGATCCTCTTGCTCTGGGTGGGCAGATTCAACCAAGACCAAGCCGACCACTTCATCGGGATAGTAATGGGTAAAGGCTCGCACATAAATTCCCCCCATTGAAGTGCCAACCAAAACATACGGGGGCTCAATCTGGGCATTGGTTAAGGCTGTGTGTAAATCATGAACCTGTTGCTCAACCGTGGGCGCTTTTCCGCTGGGTTCACTCCACATCAGCCCCGCACGGTCGTAGGAACAAACTCGGGTAAAGGTGGCGATCGCCGGCTGCACTTTAAACCAAGATAGAGAGCCCGCGTGACCCATTCCATCCTCGAGAATTACCGTAACTTTTCCTTCCCCTTGACAATGCAAATGCAATCGGTGGGCGCCAGCCGAAATAAGTTGCCCAGGAAGCGGATACTTATGTCTAAGAGAAGTGCGTAGCCCCCCTTCCCAAACCGTAAGTGACGCAACCAGGCTTATCAGGAAAAGTAAGATCCACACAAAAACCATGGTTAACGCAACTCCTGATTCCCCGTTTGGTACTGGGCGATCCCCTCAGAATTTCAAGACCAGAAATCATTAGCCCAGAGCCGCGCTATTGCGGAACATTAGCCAGGACAGGAAAAAATTGGCAATTAGAATCGCTAGCAACGCCGTTACCACCGCCGTGGTTGTGGATTGTCCCACCCCTTTTGCGCCGCCGCTGGTGGTCAATCCCCAGCTACAGCCAATCACCGCAATCAGCACCCCAAAGAAAATGCCTTTGATGGACGCGTAAACCAGGTCCATCGGTCCCAAAAAGGTTTTGACGGAATTTAGAAATGAAAAATAGGAAATATCAAACCCTTGCCAGGCAATGATTAAACCGGCCAAAATACTGGCGAGAAATCCCAGCAGGGTCAACAGGGGCAACATGACGCAGCAGGCGATCGCCCGAGGTACCACCAAATAATCCACCGGGTCCGTACGCAGCATATACAACGCGTCAATTTGCTCCGTCACCCGCATGGTGCCAATTTCCGCCGCAAAGGCCGATCCCACCCGCCCTGCCAATACCACCGCCGCAAATACCGGTGCTAACTCCCGCGCCATGGCAACCGCCATCACCCCACCGATCGCCGTGGTAGCTCCGTAGCGAATAAACTCCCGCGCCACCTGGATGGTAAATACGGAACCAATGGAAACGCCCGCCAGCAAAATGATGCCCAGGGAATCGGGACCCACAATTTGCATTTGCTCTAGGGTATTGCGGCGATTAATTTTGCCGCGCGCAATATGCACCAGGGTTTGCCCCCCCAGCAGCCCCGCCGCGATCGCCCGTTGAGTCCACGCTCCCAGTGCTGACTTCGATGCTGCTGCCATCGCCCATATCCTGCTGCGCCTAAATCCCACTTCAGCTCACTGTAGCCTATTGCCCCAGCGCCTGAATCGCTCCCTATCGTTTACATTCAAATATCCCTAAGATTGCCTCGCTGAGCTTTGCGCTGGGAATGTTTTGCTTTGCGGTCCAGGCGTATGCGATTGGCACGGCGGGACGGTTTGGTGGGCTTACGTTTTTTCGGGGTGGTGATCACGCTTTGCAGCAGGCTCTGTAAGCGCTGGAGAGCCGCTTGTTTATTCTGTTCCTGGGTGCGATGTTGCTGGGATTTAATGACAATAATGCCGTCTTTGGTAATGCGATTATCCCGAAGTTTCAACAGGCGCTCTTGATAGAACGCCGGCAAAGACGAGGTGTGAATATTGAAGCGCAAGTGAATGGCGGTGGCCACTTTATTAACGTTTTGCCCGCCGGCTCCCTGCGATCGCACCGCCGTCAATTCGATTTCAGACAGGGGAATCGCCGTGCGGTTAGTGATAGCCAGCATTGAGTTCCCCTAGGACGCCGCGCTAGCGCCCAAGTACAGCTCAGCCACTTTGGGATTATTCAACAGGTCCACCCCCGCCCCCGTGAAGCGATCGCACCCCGCCTCCATAACGCATCCTCGATCTGCCATCTCCAGGGCCCGCTTAGCATTTTGCTCCACCAGCACCACCGCCGTCCCCGAATTCACCACCGCCCGAATTTGCTCAAACACTCCCATCACCAACAATGGCGACAGGGCCGCCGACGGTTCGTCCAGTACCAGTAATTTTGGCTCCAACATCAGCGCCTTCCCCATGGCCAGCATTTGCCGCTCGCCGCCGGACAGGGTGCCTGCCTGTTGCGATCGCCGCTCCGCCAGCCGGGGAAACATCGTAAAAATCTTTTGCTTTAGGGGCTTCAAAGGCGCGTCCGAAATAAACGCCGCCATTTCCAAATTTTCTTCCACCGTCAATGTGCGAAACACGTTGGAAATTTGCGGCACATAGCAAATGCCCTGACGCACCACCTCATTGGCTGCCAAATGCCCGATATTTTCTCCCTGGAAAATAATGGCTCCCTGGTTGGGGGTGAGCAATCCGGCGATCGCCTTTGCCAGGGTCGACTTGCCGGCGCCGTTGGGACCAATAATTGCCACCAATTCCCCCGGAGCTACCGATAGGTTCACCCCTTGGAGAATATTGAGCCCGGGCACGTAGCCCGCATAAACATCTTGGACCTCTAAAATGGGAACGATCATAGATGGAGAATTCAAACTAACGGCACACATTAATCGCGCAAAAGTAGCCTTAACAATATCTAATCTAAAAGTAAAGTGAACCATAAAAAGTGCCTCAACTGCCGTGGCAATTGAGGCAACTTAAAACTTTGAAGTTCGTTTTCGCCAAAAAATCTGATCTGTTTTTCTGGGATCCTAATAGGTTGTCAACTATTTGGAGATACCAAAATAACAAGAATTTTCAGCAAAAATTACTTGATGGCGACCTTAGCGCCAGCCTCTTCAAGCTGCTTCTTAATATCCTCGGCATCATCCTTAGAAGTGGCTTCCTTAATAACCTTGGGCGTAGATTCCACCACACTCTTTGCTTCCTTCAGACCCAAGCCCGTGATGTTACGAACCACCTTAAGAATGGCGATCTTCTTGGCAGAATCAACTTCAGTCAACTCCACGTCGAATTCGGTCTTCTCTTCAGCTTCTTCGCCACCGCCGCCAGCAGCAGGAGCAGCCATCATCATGCCGCCTACGGGAGCCGCTGCGCTAACGCCGAACTCCTCTTCAATTTGCTTGACCAAATCAGCAGCTTCTAGCAAAGTCAAAGACTTTAACTGCTCTAGAATTTTGTCAGTTGTATCAGACATAAGTCTCTCCTTGTTCGTTGATTACTTACGAGATGAGTTTGATAATTGCTAATAAGTTTGAACTGCGTTAATTGCAGTTAAGGAATCAAATGGCAATTGCAAGTGATTCCAATTTTGTAAACCTTGAAGACGGTTTTCTTGAGACCCTAAGCGGCGTCGGCAGAGTCTTGATCCTTATCGGCGATCGCCTGAATTGCGCGAGCCAAAGAATTGGGAACTTCCTTGATACCCACCGCAACCTTGGTGGTAACAGCATTGATTCCGCCAGCAATTTGAGCAATAAGCTGCTCTTTCGATGGCAAATCACCAATGGCCTTCACCTCGTCAGCACTTAACGCCCGACCTTCCAAAACGCCCCCACGAAGATCGCTTTTCTTCGCTGCCTTCTGAAATTCCTGATAGGCCTTAATCCCGGCACCAATATCTCCCTGTAGGAGCAAAAACGCCGAAGAATCCTTTAGAAACTCGGTCATTGGCTGCCAGTTGTCGTCGCCATCAACAGCAATGCGCATCAGGGTGTTTTTAGTTACCTTGCACACGCCGCCGGACTCAGAAAGCTTCTGGCGCAGCTCGGTAATCTCTGCCACCGAAAGCCCTTTGTAGTCGATGACCACTGCCATATCCGTTTCGCTAAGTTGTGCTTTTAGCGAATCAACAATGGATCTCTTGTCTTCTAAAGTTCGACCCATGAATTCACCTCCTTGGTCGATTTAAATAACCGATTTACCAAAACAAAACCCCAGCAAAAGCCGGGGTTGATAAATCAGTCTTAAAGCGTCGCAGTTTACTGGTTTCTAACTGAAAATCAGCAGATCAAAGTAAAACTGGATCGTTTAAGCCTTCACCTCCGCAGGACATTAAGCCAATCATGGCACCCGCTATCTCCGGCAAGCTTTATTCAATTTGTGGCAGCGAATAAGCTTGCCTGGGAGTTAATTCTTTCGTTGAAACCTCTCGAAGTTTCTACAGTTTTCAGGTTACTAGAACCAATGCCTAAAACCTTAGTTTTGCTCTTCTGGCTTCAGATCACGCAGGGCGTTGATATCCACTTCAATGGACGGACCCATGGTGGCCGATACGTAGAGCGATCGCCAGTAACGCCCCTTCGCACCCGAAGGACGATTACGATCAATCACATCCTGAAGCGCCTTCAAATTCTCCAGCAAATCTGCCGGTTCAAAAGTCGCTTTACCGATGCCCACATGAACAATACCCGCTTTGTCAGCACGGAATTCAAGCTTACCGGCTTTAAATTCGTTAATTGCTGGACCCACATCGAACGTTACAGTACCACCCTTTGGAGACGGCATCAAGCCACGGGGACCCAAAAGCCGACCCAACCGAGCCACCTTAGGCATCATGTCCGGCGTTGCCACCAGCACATCAAAATCCATCATACCCTTCTGGATTTCTTCAATAAGCTCTTCAGAGCCCGACAAATCAGCTCCAGCATCAGTAGCCTCAGCCACCTTTTCACCGCGAGCAATAACAGCCACCCTTACCGTCTGACCCGTTCCCTTCGGCAAAGCTACCGTAGTCCGTAACTGCTGGTCCGTGTACTTCGGATCAATTCCCAAACGGATATGAGCTTCCACAGTCTCAGGGAATTTTGCAGTCGCGGTCTCTTTTGCTAGCGCCACCGCATCCAGAGGATCGTAAGCCCGCTCTTCAACTTTGCCCGTCAGCTCGCGCATACGGCGAGATAATTTCTTAGTCATGCTTGTCTCCTGGGGTGATAGCGAAGGGTCTCTTCTTCCCCTAATTATTGAAAAAAACAAAAACGTACATCGAACCTTTACCTAGCCAATGGCTATGCAAAGACCGTGAACCGCCCTAATCGGCGATGGTCACGCCCATATTGCGAGCGGTACCACCCACAATTTTCATCGCTGCGTCAATGTCGTTCGCATTCAAGTCCGGCATCTTAGTCTCAGCAATTTCCTTAAGCTGAGCAATAGTAATGGATCCAACTTTCACCTTATTAGGCTCACCGGATCCCTTCTCAATGCCAGCCGCTTTGCGAATCAACACCGATGCGGGCGGAGTTTTGAGGATAAAGGTAAAACTTCGATCCTCATAAACCGAAATTTCCACAGGAATCACAAAGCCCGCCTTGTCAGCAGTCTTTGCGTTGTATTCCTTGCAGAACATCATGATATTCACCCCGTGCTGCCCTAGGGCAGGACCAATCGGGGGAGCTGGCGTCGCCTTTCCAGCATTGATCGCCAGCTTAATAATTGCGACAACTTTTTTTGCCATGGGAGGTTAACTACCCCTGCTTCTCAACTTGATTAAATTCCAATTCCACGGGTGTATCGCGCCCAAAAATCGACAGCAACGCCTTAAGCTTGCTGCGTTCGGGACTAACCTCGATAACCTCACCCTCGAAATCTTTAAACGGTCCAGACAGAACAACAATCTTATCACCTGCCGCCATATCGATCTTGACAACGGGCTCTTCAGCCGCTCTCTGGCGGAAGATGCGCTCCACCTCACTGCGGCTCAAAGGCAACGGCTTAACGTGCCCCCGACCTCGCCCGTAGCGGCGGCGCTCTTCAGCACCCACAAAGTTAATCACGTTGGGGGTATTTTTTACAACCAGCCAGGTTTCATCATCCAGAATCATCCGCAGCAGCACATAGCCGGGAAAAACCTTCTCGTCTATGTTTTGTCGGCTGCCATCTTTGCGCAATTAGACAACCGGCTCCTGAGGAATTTCCACCTGAAGAATCCGGTCTGCCACGTCCAAAGTGCTTAGACGCTGCTGCAGATTTAGCTTGACGCGCTTTTCACAGCCCGACGCCACCTGCACCGCGTACCAGCGGGGACGGGTGCTGCCCGGCGTTGCCACCGTGACATCTTGCTGTTCGGGCGCCACATTAGTTTCGGAATCGTTCATCCAAATACCTGCCTAGCTACCCAGCCGAAGAGATTGTCTAAGAGATAAATCGTGGTGGCGGATAAGGTCACCATCAGAATCACAGCAACGGACTCGCTGATTAGCTGCTGGCGACTGGGCCAAACCACTTTACCCAGCTCTTCTTTTGTGCCCTGCAAAAATGCAATGGGGGGCGGGCTATTTTTCGCCTGGGCAGAGGCGTTTGCTTTCTTTGCCACAGTAATAACCTCGTAAGGTGTGGAACGACGTTGGTTCGGCAGGCTGCAAAAGTTGAAATCACTTAGCCATCAACCTTAAGGTTGATCGCATTTTGATGCGCTGGGTGCCAGAAACCGATATGTGGGACGATCTTTGCCAGTCAAGCTGATGCAAAAGCGGCACCAGCCACAAGGCTTGCTATGGATCCTTTGCTGATTGATAAATGGGACTTTGCATCTATCAAGGAAAGTCTGACTAGCGATTCCCCTCGCTCTATCCTACCGAAGGGCTGGTCACACAATAAAACTGACCCAAAAACTTATCGCGAGAAAATAAACTTCCTGCGGTAGCTTTTTGGGCCAAGCTTTTAACCTAATTCTCGACTTTCCGATAATTTTAAGCGGTTTTCTGGACGGATAATCCAGATAATTTGTTCAAAACTTTGGAAAATCTTTGTTGATGAGCTGAGCGCGCCCTAGAGGACTCGAACCCCCGACATTCGGTTTTGGAGACCGACGTTCTACCAACTGAACTAAGGACGCACGGCGCAGCTTTCAACAGAATTAGACTATCACCAACCTGGGGGGATTGCGAGGTCTGTTGTTGACTTGCTCTAGCTTACTTACTCCGGTCAAAGCGCTCTTTGATACGGGTTGCTTTACCAACGCGATCGCGCAGGTAATACAACTTGGCTCGGCGCACCTTACCCCGGCGCATAATCTTGATATTGGCAACGCGAGGGGAGTGAAGCAAGAAAACCCGCTCAACGCCGACGCCTTGGAAAATGCGACGGACGGTGATGGTTTCGTTGATTCCACCATTGCGCATAGCGATAACGGTGCCTTCGTAAGGCTGGACCCGCTCTTTGCCACCTTCTTGGATGACTATGCCGACACGAATGGTGTCGCCCACATAGATTGTGGGAAGATCGCTCTTGAAATGCTCTTCTTCAATAGAGCGAATGATTGCTTGGGCGTTCATGACACTTGGAAAAACCACAGAAGCACATCATAGGATCGAAGCCTGATGTTCGTCTAGGGTCTGTTATCAATTAAATTCCCAAGTCTGGTGCTGTGCCGCTTATCGCCTTTCGTTTATTTCTAGGGCGGGGCGCGATCGCCTTGATGATACTTGGCTTCTGGAGAGGATTGAGGGTTCGCCTTAGGGGAGGGGCAAATGTTTTTTTGACGCCGTCCGGATTTATAAGCGCTGTCCCTTTCTAGAATATTAAGGACGGAAGTGTTAGAGACAGATCACATTCAGTTGTCCTCGACGCCAATGAGGGGCCCGGTAAAAAGGGCACGATAAAACCCATATGAAACCGAAAAATAACAAATCAGTTTTGCGCCGCCTTAAAAGTTTGGGGAAAGGAGGCGCTGCTGCCATTGTGGGAGCATTTCAGCAAATTCCGTTCGGGGTAGGGACGGTGGTGTCCCTTGGTCTCCACGGATTGGCGATGCCGTCGGTGATTAGCTGGGTGCAAACAGAAGCACCTAGAACGCCGGAGTCGGTGGATGTGGTGACTTTAAATGAAGCGGATTTGGCGCGGCTGCCAGAGCCGATGCGTAATGAGGCTTTGACTGGGGGCTCCGAGAACTCGGACGAGGGCTCTGGATGGGATTGGTTTACGTCGCGAGGTGAGGCGGTTGCTCCTCCGAGTTCTGATGCGGTGCCTCCGGCGGCGAGCTCGGAGAGGAGTTTTTCTCGGCGTTCCGGCGGATCGTCGAGGCGATCGCGGGGGGGCTGGCGTTACGGGGGAGCCAGATCAGGGGAATCTCAAGATCAGTTTCTGGCGCGGTGGCGACAGCAGTTAAATCGTGCCCAGCAACGGTTGGATATTGAAGGAGGGCGATCACAAAACAACGACGACGAAACCAATCAAGAGTCTGACGGCGGCCAGGAAAAGGACAACACCGAGGACAATAATTCAACGTCAGGGGATGGGGACAATGGCGATGATAGGGGTGAGGAGCAAGAGAATGGCGATCGCCCTAATGAGGAAGGCAACCAGGGAGGCGCTGACTCTGATGTGGAACTGGTTATGCCTGAAGCCCTAAGGAATCGGATTGCCGAGCTAGAGAATCGTTCCTGGGAACACGATGGGCTCTCCGATTCGGAGCGCGGCGATCGCTACACCGCAGTTTTACAAAGCAGTGAGTTTGATCCTTGGCGAGCTTTGATTTCTGTGGAAGGAAACCAGCTTAAAAATGAGGAAGGAAAGGTGCCAGAGGAGGTAAAAGGATCCTATTGGCTAGAGCAAGAATTTGAGAAGCCGCTGGTTGTGGAATTTCCCGCACTGTTGCGATGTCGGTCGCCACAGCCAGCTCCAGTGCGGGTGGCAATGTTAGGCGGACCTGACGGTACATTTGTGCCTGACGAATCGCCAAAACTCATTACGTCGTCTGGCTATGGAAAACTTGATGCTGAGGCTTTGAAATGGACGTACACCAACCTCAGCGGCGTCCAGCTGACTGAACACAAAGGCTACGTCATTCATCTATTTACGCTGTACTTTGAATCTTGTGACTCAAACCCTGGAGCGGAGTCGTGAATTGTTGATATTTTTGTGGTTTTGACGCGGGCGATCGCCCGACCGATATATTAGGAGCTGTCATCAAGTCAGTACCAGAAATATCAACATCAGAAATATAAAACTCAATAGCTGCAAGCGCTTTAGTCTTTGATATTTCTATTCCATTTTCATTTCAAAGGGCGCGTACTTCCCACTGCCTAAGGCTCCTGGAGTTTCATTGATGACACGCCCTGGATCCGACCCCTCTCGAGACCTCTGACACAAGCCTTGTAAAATCATGACCTTGCACTTTATTGAAGCTGAAATTGATTTAACAGAATCCCCCGCTGACTTGCCCCGCGCCGTAGAAACTGAATTGGCGAAGCGTGGCGATCCCCTACGGTGGGCGATTACCAAAACCGATCCTGAGACCCAAACCGCTACGGTGGAGGCTGTGGTTACGTCAGACGCTCAAAGTCAGCTCTCCAGCGATAAGTCTGCCCCAGAGAGTGCTGTGAAATAGGGGCAAAAAATAGCGGTAATCTTTGAAAATAGCGACAAACTTTGGTGTTTCCCAATACTGAGCTGGGGCGATGTTCCTTGGGGCGCCCCTATACGGTGGCGCTAATTGTGCCCACGGGGATCGGAGCTGCCATCGGAGGCTATGCTGGCGACGCGTTGCCGATCGCCCGAGCTGTTTCCGCGATCGCCGATTGCACCATTACCCATCCCAACGTGCTGAACGGGGCGCAGCTGTATTGGCCCATGGATTCCACGTTGTATGTGGAAGGATACGGACTGGACCAACTGGCTGCGGGACGCTGGGGGCTGCGACCGGTGCATCAAAATCGGATTACGCTGATTTTGGATGCGTCTATAGAACCGGATTTGCGGTTGCGTCAATTACAAGCCGCCGATGCGGCTCGGGGCACGTTGGGACTTGATTTAACGCCCTATGTGGTCACCGACCAGCCGTTGGGGGTGAGCCTGTGGCGATCGCCCTCGGGAGCGTCCTGGGGCACCGTGGAAAATTTGGATAGCTTGCTGCGGGCGGCCGAT
The DNA here is from genome assembly GCA_937894105.1 of uncultured cyanobacterium. Taxonomy (GTDB): domain Bacteria; phylum Cyanobacteriota; class Cyanobacteriia; order CACIAM-69d; family CACIAM-69d; genus CALGDE01. Next base: position 2,780 of record CALCTI010000072.1, on the reverse strand, counting down.
ACCGCTATCTCAGAGCTGGAGACCGAGGCGATCGCTGTGGTAGCCCGCTTTCCCGACGAGGATACGGAAGCGGACCAGGCTTATCGCAGTGGCAACGGCGTGGATCCCATTGCCGGAGCCGAAGCCATCCTAAGCCACGCGGTGGTGCGCCAGTTTCAAATCCCCTGCGCCCATGCTCCAGCCCTTGCCCCGTGGGATTTAATCGCTAATGTGCATCCCCGTGCCGCCGCCGAAGAATTAGGCTACACCTTTTTAAATTGCGTTCTGGCTGGGCTAAGCCGTGCGCCCCAGTTTGTAGATATAGAGAGCAATGGGCAACAACTCCGCCCTGGGGATATTGGGGCTGGGGATGTGGACGTGGTAATTATTCCAGAATCCGCCTGCGGTGGTGCGGCGGTACTGCACTGGAGCAGGACTGGGGCAAAGATTATCACCGTCGCCGATAACACTACTCAAATGAATGCCTTTCCCAAAATGCTAAACCTTTCGGTGTGCCCTGCGCGATCGTATTTGGAGGCTCTTGGGCTCCTGTGCGCCCACCGAGGAGGAGTCAATCCGCTTCACCTTCAGACCCCCCTTAATCCCCTCATGGCCCATAGGTCATCGCCTGCCCACATGGAGCCCCCGAATGTGTAACACTGGGATAATTGTAGGCATCTGATGCCAGCAGCTACCTGCCTTTGTGATTGTTTGCACCGGGTAGTTGCCTCGCTAACCGTGCTCCAAGTTTTGCCCTAGCGTTTCCCTAATGGAATCATCATCTTCAATTGCCGTTCGCGAGCTGCCACTGTTTCCCTTGCCGGAAGTTGTGCTCTTTCCGGGGCAGCCCCTACCACTCCATATTTTTGAGTTTCGCTATCGGATTTTAATGAACACCATTTTGCAAAGCGATCGCCGCTTTGGGGTGCTATTTATCGATCCGAAAACGGGAGAAATTTCTGACGTAGGCTGCTGTGCAGAAATTCTACGATGTCAGCGTCTGGAAGATGACCGTATGAAAATTATGACCCTGGGGCAACAGCGCTTCCGGGTCTTGGAATATGTGCGCCGCAAGCCCTATCGCGTGGGTTTGGTGGAGTGGATTCAGGACGAGCCCACGAAAGAAAACCTGCGACCGCTAGCAAAAGATTTGACGGTGTTGTTAAAGGACGTGGTGCGCCTGTCGGCCAAGCTGACGGATCAGGTGATTGATATTCCTGAGGAAATTCCCCCAACGCCTCTGGAGTTGTCTTATTGGATTGCCAGCAAGCTGTATGGTGCTGCCGGTGAACAGCAGGCCCTTTTGGAATGTCAAGACACGGGTGATCGCCTGCGTTTTGAAGAAGAACTATTAGAGTCTACCCGTAGCCACCTGGCCGCCCGCACCGCCCTGAAAGATGTGCTGGGCAGCGGTGAAGTGGTGGAAGAAGAAGACTAAAAAGAGTTTTTAACTATCCGGTTATATTTCCTAGGGCGTGCCATCAATTAAACTTCAGAAGCCTTGCACAGTGGGAAGTACACGCCTTTTTAAATAACAAATACTAGGTGCTGAAACCCTCGCAGCTATTGAACTTGAGATTTAATTGATGACAGCCCCTAGACCCTTTGTTTCCACTGGGTGATCGCTCGCTGCAACGGTAATGGCACCCAACTCTCATATTGGGGATAGACGGGCAACCGTTTTTGTAGCTTGAACTTTTCCCGCACCAGGGACGATTTCATCTGCGCCAGAGTCATATGCCCATAATCCGGGTTCACCTCATCTACCGGACCAATTCCCCCTAAATCCCGTGCCCCCGCCTGCAATGCTGCCTGTAAATCTGCCGGTCGGGTGAGTAAATTCGGCGGCACCTGGATAGCGATATCTGTTGGTAGCAGGGATCGCGCCATGGCGATCGCCTCCACCAGCTCCCCCATGGAACAGCCCGGCCAGGAGCTGATCTGCCCTGATCCCGGTTGATAGGGCTGGATAATTACCTCTTGGATATGGGCGTACTGGCGGTGGATTTTGGCGATCGCCCGTAGGCTGTCTTCGCGATCGCCCACCGACTCCCCCAACCCCACCAAGATCCCCGTGGTAAACGGAATCCGCAGCGCACCCGCTTGCCGTAACTGATCCAACCGCAACTCTGGCTCTTTACTGGGAGCATACCGGTGCACCGTCTTTCGCCACCGGGGCGTCACCTGCTCCACCATCAATCCCATGGACACATTCACCTGAGCCAGCGCCATCATCTCCACCCAGCTAAGGGGGCCCACATTGGTGTGGGGCAGGAAGCCAAGCTCTAGGGCGATTTGGCAGGCTTGGTAGATCTTTGTAAACCATTGGGGGCGATCGCCGCTGCGCGGATGGACCTCTCCACTCAGAATTAACACCTCGCACACATCCGTATTTACCAATGATCGAAGGGACTCCCTAACGCCCTTCTCATCCACATTCCAGCCCTGACCAAGGTTCTGGCGAAAATTGCAGTAATCACACCGGTTAAAGCACTCGTAAGTGGGCACCACCGTAAACGCAGCACTATAAGTCACCACCCCCATCCCAACCCCCTAAACCCAATAGCCGCGCCCTTCGTCCCGTAACGTTTTTCTCATAATTGCCCAAAATACGCTTATAAAACCCTGAATACAGACACAACAAGGTGAGTTTACCCCCCCAAGAAAGTTGTAATAGCTTTACAAAACTCAATAAGAAGACTAATATGTTTTCAACGGAGCAATCCGTTACGTTCATTGACAAAGTAATTATTCAACCATGACTGCTACCCTACAACAGCGCCAAAGCGCTAATGGGTGGT
>CALCTI010000071.1 GCA_937894105.1 uncultured cyanobacterium | reverse complement strand
CCCCAATTACCGCCCCGCTACCCCCCATGGGATAGTCAAGCTGCACATTAGGCTCGTACCATTCCGCAAACATAAACGCCATTTCCGCCGTGCTGATGCCCTTGGCTGGAACCCCCGCCAGCAAAAAGCACAGTAAATCTAGCCAGCGCAAAATAAACGGATTATCCACAAACTGGCGCATCAACGGCTCGAACGGTCCCGCCATTTTTCCCAGGCTGGGGAGCGATCGCAATAAATCCGGCGCAAAGTGCCCCACCGTTTGCAGCACCCCCAAGTCAGATCGCAACGCCCCCGCAGGCATGGCCGTCGCCGCCATTGCCAAAGGTTTCATTTTTTGTTGTAAATGTCGCCACTGGGCGATCGCCCCCGGTCCTCCCAGCTCCTCCAACACCTCGCAAAAGGCATCGGCCCCAATACGAAAATCAAACTCCCCCTCCGGCAGAAATACGCCCCAGGAATCGTACTTGGCGCAGGGCAACGACTCACCCAGGGCATCCAGCACATGGCGCATAGGGTTCGGGGATTGTTTACCATCAAGCCCCGAATGTAGGGACGGTCCCGAATCAAACTGGAATCCTTGACGCGCAAAACTATGGGCCGCTCCCCCGGCAATGCTGTGACTTTCACACACCAGCACCTCCAGCCCATACCGCGCCAACAGCCCAGCACAACTTTAGCCCCCCAGCCCGCCGCCAATCACCACCACATCCACCGTTTCCGGACTCATCTTGCCCCTCCAAAACACTTGTAATGGCGTGACCAAACTAAAATTGCGCCCCCATTAAGTCGCCCCAGTGGGGTGCGTAATTAACGCATCAAATCAAAGGCTTTAATTTCTATGGGGTGCGCTAATCACGCGCCATAGAAAAATGTACAGTATAAATTATGGTCCGTAATTATGCTTTTTATTCTGGGCGATCGAATGCGGTTCAGGTTATGCAGGCTCCGGTTTGGTTAATGCCGGCGGTATTAGCTCCGTCCACGTTGGCACAAAGGAAATTGGCCTGGGAGCACACGGCTCCTGCTAGATTGGCCTGGTGTAAATTGGCCTCTTCAAAATTGGTTTCGTTCATCACTGCCCCGCTTAGGTCCGCCCCGCTCAGGTCTGCCCCGCTCAGGTCTGCCCCGCTTAGATTAGCTCCCCGCAGCTCGGCGCTACGCAGGTCCGCCCCGGACAGGTTGGCGCTCATTAAATTTGCCCCACTTAAAAAGGCGCTGCCCAGGGAACCGCGCTTCAACGTCGCTCCCATCAGCGTCGCCCCTCGCAAATTGCACCCTCGCAGATCCGCCTCAGTTAAGTCCACCTGCATCAGGTTGGCGCCTACCAAATTACCCCGCAGGTCTGCCCGCGCCAGTGTCGCCCCCAAGCCGTTCACTCCGGACATCGTAGCGTTGGTCAGGCTCGCTTCTGTTAAATCCGCTCCCACCAAGGTGGCTCCGATTAAGGTTGCGCCGCTAAGCTGGGCATGTTTTAGATCAAAATCTTCCAGGTCCGCACCGGCTAAATGTTTTTGAGTGCCGCTGCGAACGGCGTTAGGGTCAAGGGTCATAGTTGGAAACGTTGAGGCTTTGTGGGGGCTGTGCATCATGCGGATCCCCAAATTACCGCAAATTATTGCAGGTGAGGGAGCATCTTGGTGAAGCTTATGATTAGCTTGTTCCCCACTGCCCTAGGCTCAAGATTGACGAAGGTTTCGCTTATTTAAAAACGAGCACTTATAAACAAGCGCTTACAAACGAGCACTTACAGACGAATGCTTACAAACAAGTATCTACAAACGAGACAATTTTTCCTTAGCTTAGGGTAGCGATCGCCTCCCAGCCGTTCACATCTTGCCAAAGGGATTCATAGCCAGCGTCGTTGGGATGTAAGCCGTCAGGACCCATACGATGCTCTAACCAATGGGCTCCTCGCCCCATCCATAGATCGAAAACATCTAAATAGGGAATATGACGCTGGGCGCACAGTTCGCGCGTAATTTCTTTGTAGGCAAACTGGTCGGCATGGCTGTAGTACAGACAATCCATAAAGGGCATTTGCGTG
>CALCTI010000070.1 GCA_937894105.1 uncultured cyanobacterium | reverse complement strand
ACCCCGTCAACAACAATTTTCACTATTTTAATTTCAACCCATTCCTAAACTATTAACAGCTAAAGTTACCTATACTGCTGCTTTTACCTAATATCCAATTAAGAAAATAGCTGATTCAATTCAACTTCTGGAGCAGGGGGTAAAGGATTTCCCTGTTTCAACTGGGCAAGCATTTTTCGATTGGTTTGGCGCGATCGCTCCCTGACGCTCTCAATGGCAGCCCCTAAAGTTTCTGTTAATGCCGCTTGGGAAAACTTTTTACGAACAGTTTCTTGACCCGCTAAGCCTATTTCCCTTGCCCGCTCTTGATTTTCTAAAAGGAATATAACGTACTGGGCAAACTGTTTTTCATCATTAGCAACTAACCCACTTACGCCATGCTCAATGGGGGAGCTTTCAGCAATTGCCGCCATAGTCACCACCGGAATTCCTCGAGCCATCGCCTCCACAATTTTAACCTGCTGTCCCGTACCATTTAACAAAGGACAAAGGGCGATCGCTGTTTCAGAGTAAAGTGCTTCTAAATCTTTCACAAACCCTAAAAATTCAACCCCCGAAACCGGTTTTAAATACTTACAGGCGTCTCCGGCGATCGTCACATTAATATTAGACTCTTTCTCGCGCAAATAGGGCAGAATTCGATGGGCTAAAAATAAATAACCCTGAAAATTAAAAACGTTCGGTCCAATAACGACGGTAATCCGATGGGCTGACTGTTCAGTTTGGGAGGCTGGCAGAGTCTTAACTTCAGAAACAACGGGCAAACAAACAATCTGAGTATTAAAGGTCTTCCCTAAAACTAGCGTCTTTTCTCTTTGAGAAATAGCAATGGTCAAATCATAGGAGTCATAAATTTGGCATTCGTTTTTTAAACTCTCTGACTTCAAACTCTCTGATTTTAAATCCTCTAAATTTTTCGATTGTTGTTCTTTATGGGTAAAACTTAGAAAAGCATTGTCTGACAGTTCGTCATTGTATGGAGGCACTCCAATTAATGAATTGACTTGACTCTGTAATGTGTGATTTACCGTAACCAAATCGTGCATCTCAATAATGCTAATGGGTTTCAAAAAATTACCGTCATTAAATAAATTTTTATCTATTAATGCCAACGGATTAATGAGTTTATTCCATCGAGTGTAGTTATTGAAAATAAGTTTTGGTTTGACTTGGGTAAACAGAGATTTAAATTTTTCTGTTAAATGAAGAGGTGGGCTGACAACCTCTGTTCCACTATTGATAGGATTCCGATAAATCTGGTTTAGATCATCAGCCTCATCTGGAATGATGACAATATCTACTCCTAAATCATCGGCTAGTTGGTCACAGGCTTCTTGAGTCCAGAAATAAAATCCATTCCACTTAGCATCGTGAACAATACCCACAATCAATACCTTATATCCAAGGGATTGAAGAGCTTTTATTGTGGTGACAGATCGGGTGTGGGCACCGGTTCTAGGAGGGTAAAAACAGTGGGGAAAGAAAAATAAAGCGGTTTCGACCATATAAAAGAAGCCTTAGGACACTGGTTCTCCGAGCGCAATGGATAGAAGAGTTAAGCAACTCAATAATACTGGGAAACTTATTCTTTACTCAAAATATAAAAGTTGATCCCTCATTCAATAAATAATAGTTAGAATTCGTATCCTGATTACTTTGAGTTCCTAGGCTTTCCGATGAAATCCTGTAGATAGCATCAGAAAAATAATCTGGAAATTCACTAGGAGACTTATCTGAAATAAGATCTCGAATAAACTTTGCGTCTTTGTATAGAAGAAGTGGTGTGACAAGCGAGAAAAAGTCACACTCTTTCTTTACACTAAGAATTTGTTCTTGAATATAGTTAAGCCAATGATTTTCAATTTCATTTGGGTTAATCTCAGGGGAGTTAAAATCAATTAAATACTGAAATATATCGCCCAAAAAACTCTCCCAAAGTGACTGCAAGTTATTATTCTCTGTATCCATCCAAATCTGTAAAGCCTTCACCCGAATAGCTCTGAAGGTATGGATTTCACCCGTATTGATAAAATGCTTAAAGGCTTTAATCAGACTAGAATCAACGCCTAACCTGTCTCTTGGCGGCGAGTGTAAATCGTTAGTTTCACAATCTTGATGTTTTGAGGTAGAGGTTTGGGGAAAGTTGGAAATAAACGTAGGTTTCTCCCAGTTTTGTAGCACTTGAAATAGTTGTTCGATGACCATTGGATCTCGTGAACAACTGAGACCTGCACAAATCTGCCCTAGGGCTGCTTCGACATCTCCCGATTTTAGAAAGTTCTCAGCGGTTTCCATCGCTGACAGCCCATAATTTCTACTGGCTGCCTCAGCTAAAGCCATACGTATTGACGGTACTAAATAATGGGCACAGGCAGCGATCGCCAAATTGCTATCAGTAATATTCCTCCCTTGCCGCAATAATTGAGAGGTTTCCGATTGTTTATGGAGTCGAAATGATGCCAGGGGAGTGGGCTCATACCAAATCGGATAAAACCCTGATATTCTTTGCCACATTTCCCAGTCTGTTGCTGAAGCTGCCGTCGGAGAAAATCCCCCCAAAACTTCATAAACGGACCGTCTAACAACAATTGAAACAAATTGAACGCGCTGGATTTCAGCAATTCGTTCTTGCCATCGATGTAAAACTCCTGGAATATTACTTTCTAGGATTGAAACATCAGTGGTCTCGCTGTTTTCATCCACATATAAATGTCTACAAAAGGCGGCCCCCACATCCTTTGAAAAATCTAGCCCTTTCCCTAATTTTTCATAGAATTGGGGTTGGATAAAATCATCTTGATGCAGTAGGTGAATCCAATCTCCCTTAGCCAATTCTAGACAATGATTCCAGTTATTAATGGGGCCTAAATTGCTTTGATTGCCATAGTATTCGACCCTGCTTCCGCCGTATTGTTTGACCAGCGATCGCACATCAACGGTGGGAGACCCATCATCCACAACCGCAATTTGCATGTGCTGCGCGTCAATATTTTGCGCCAGAACCGACCCTATGGCTTCTTCTAGAGAAGAACCCGGCTCATACGTCGGAATCATGACAGACCATTGTGGACGGCTGGCATGGTTGGGCAACGGTGGAATCGTGGGAGCCTGAGGCTCAAACAGGGTCATATTCTGTTTCCTCTCAGCTCGAAAGTTAAGGCACTAGGGGCTGTCATCAATTGAATCCCTAAGTCAAGAGCCGTAAGGGTTTCAGCC
>CALCTI010000069.1 GCA_937894105.1 uncultured cyanobacterium | reverse complement strand
CACATCCACCCATATTAATCGTTATCCTCGTCGTCTTAGATCAGGACTACTTTGTGCGCAAGCCCGTACCCAATCTTAAGCTACCCAACTTAGACCTGTCCCACGTAGATGAAATTGTGACCTACGTGGGGCGGGGAATGGAGCCCTATCGTGGCTTCCCAGAATTTATTGAGTCTATTGCTTATATCCAAGAGCGCCGCCCCAACTGCCATGTGGTGATCGTCGGCTCCGAGCGAGTGTGTTATGGCAAGTCCTTGCCCGACGGCAAATCCTACAAGCAGCACATGCTGGAAAAAGTGCCCCTGGATATGTCCCGAGTGCACTTCACCGGCTCCCTTCCCTACGGTCAATATATTCAGGTGTTGCAAGCCTCATCGGCGCATATTTATCTGACGCGCCCCTTTGTGCTGTCCTGGTCCATGATTGAAGACATGGCCATTGGCTGCGTCATTATTGGCTCTTCAACGCCGCCGGTGGAGGAAATTATTACCGACGGAGAAAACGGGTTGCTAACGGATTTCTTCTCGCCGAAGAAAATTGCTGATCGCGTTGATGAAGTGCTGAATCATCCCGACGGCATGGCGCAAATTCGTCAAAATGCCCGCAATTTTGTGGTGGAACGCTATTCCCATCGCTCCCTGCTGCCCAAGCATATTCAATTTATTCAGGACGCCGCTGCCGGTAATCTGCCGCCAGTGACCTACGGCGAGGGATTGGACCTATGGACCCATTACGATAACGCAGCAAATCCTGCCCTTGTGGGAGTTTAGGGGGCTATCAGATTTAGCTTTAATTTTTGATCTGGCGTCTTAATTTTGCGTTTTTAATTTTGCGTTTTTAGTTTTGCGTTTTTAGTTTTACGTTTTTAGTTTTACGTTTTTAGCTGTAGTCTTTCAACTGATTCTTAACCTTTTGCCTCCCGTTCCATGGAAAAAGTTGCTTCCGTTTCTGATGTTTTAAATCGTGCCTGGGCGCTATTAACAACGGGCAATGTGGATGCAGCCGAGGGGATTTATCAGCAGGTATTGAAGGAGCGCCCCGATTGTATTGAAGGGTTCCATGGTTTGGCGCTGGCTAAGTTTGAGAAAGGGGAGCACGGGGAGGCGATCGCCCATATTGACCGGGTTATCGACGCCAAGCCTGATAATCCCCGCTATCTCAATACGGCGGCGATCATTTGCCAAGGCTGCGGTGAGGTGGATTCAGCCTTGCGCCATTACAAAAGCGCCCTGGAAAAAATTGAGCGATCGCCCCAGTTGCAAGAGCTTGACCATCAGGATCTGCGCCAGGAAATTTTGCAGAATTTGCGATCGCTGGTCCTCTTTGGTAGGGACGCCTATGAGGAGTTGGTACTGCAGTATTTGAACCAAGGAGACTGTATTCGAGCCGCAGCCCTCAAATTGAAAATTGGTACCCTATGCCAAGACGCAGGCTGGGCTGAACACGCAATATTTCACTACCGCCAAGGACTGGAATTTTGCCCTGTTAAAGCTAACTCCAGGGACCATAACTCTGCCAATCTTCAACAGACCCATCTTGAACCGATCAATCTTGGACAGACCGAAGACTCTGATGTTCTCGACTTGGACAAGGGGCGGGACTGTTGGCAAAGCCGTGCCCCCCAAACAACAACTTTAAAATTGGGATACGATCCGGCTCCCTTGACTATTGCCCGCGATCCAATTTTTGCCCTGTTGTACCACCAGCTTGGGGAAGTGTATGCGAAACAAAACCAATGGGAGCAAGCCAAAATTGCCTGCCAGGCGGCCCTACAAATCCACTCCCAACAGCCCAAGGCATTTAAACTTCTGGGCAATGCTTTAATGCAGCAAGGGCACACCCAAAGCGCAGCCGATGCCTACCAAGCAGCGCTGCAGCTTGACCCAAAGTATGTGGAAGCTTGGTTAAATTTGGGAAGCGCCCTATTGTGTAAGTCCCAGGTGCAAGAGGCATTAAATTGCTACGAACGGGCATTGGCTGTGGACCCTAACCATGCGATCGTCCACTGGAATATGGGGCTTGCCTATGTAAAGGCGAACAAAATGCCCGAAGCTTTGCACCACTGGCAACTGGCCTTAACGTTAAACCCAGCGCAACAGGGAGACGACGGCTACAATATGCTCGCCAATCACCTAATTGCTGCGGAAAAGCGCAACGAAGGAATGGCATGGCATGAGCGAAATATTGAGCGGCACCCGCACACGTTCAAATCCTACTGGGAAATGTGTGAGCTGCTGAATAACTGGTGTAGCTACGACCACGCCAATCGCATTGCCACCCTCTTTCAAGACAATGCCCAAACCCTAACGATGAAAATTCTGGCGGGCATTATGAAAACCAAAATTCTCTGTAGCATCGGCTTAAACCAAGCAGCGCGGGAGTGTTTTGAAACCATCGAAGATGACGTGTTTGAGGTGCTGCCTACCTTAGGCAGAGATTATTTCGTTCGTATCTACATCAATATTCTTTTTGACCTGCCCCATCTTCGTGACAACGTTGCGAAAAATAGCAAAATTACGGCGACTCTTGGGCGGCAATATATTAAAAACTTTGAGGAGCAGGCAGCCAATGCCCTTAAAGAAAAGCCCCAGCTGGAGTCCACGGTAAAAAAATCGTATCGACGATGGACCCGGCGATCGCCCGACCGTCCCCTTCGCCTTGGGTTTATGTCCAAGCACTTTCGCCGCCATTCCGTCGGCTGGTGTAGCGCCCAAATTTTTGCTGAACTGCGAAAGCTAACGCCCCACTTGTTTTTCTATATCACCGGCGATTTGCAGCGCGACGATCGCACCGTCCTGTTTGAAAACGTGGCTGAGAAATTTTATTACCCCAATACGCCAGAGCTACCTAACTTAGGGACCGCCACCATTGCTAAGCGAATCCTTGACGACCAGCTTGATGTACTACTGGATTTGGACTCCATTACGGTGCTCCCCCACGCCGATGTGCTCCATATGGAGCCCGCCCCCGTTTGTATGACCTGGCTTGGGTATGACGCCCCACATATCAACCCCAGTTGTTATAGTTTGGTGGACTGGCGCACACATCACGCAGGGGTGGGCCGCCGCTATGTGGAAAAATTGGT
>CALCTI010000068.1 GCA_937894105.1 uncultured cyanobacterium | reverse complement strand
TTTGGGGGATTTCTCCCTTTTGTCCTCGAGGTTTGCCATGATCGGTAAAGGCGACTTCTTTGGAGGCTCCTATGGCGATCGCCCCCAACGGCAACCCCGATAAAAACGGTAAAAAAAACGGGCAAAAAAATAGCCGGAAAAACGGTAAAAAACCAGGACTAAAGGATCCCAAAGTCCAAGGCACCGTGTGGGTTGGCGACGCCACTGCCTGCCTGACTCAAGCTTGCCAATGGCTTAAGACTCAAGAGAACAATCGCTACGCGGTTATTACGCCATCGCCCCAGGCGGCGCGATCGCTGGGGGTGTCGTCGCGATCGCTGGACCAGTGGGCCGCCTTGACGTTGCCGCCCTTGAACACTGGGTCGGTAACTGTGACCCACCGGCTAGTGCGCGCCGCCGTGGGTCAGTATTGGGATAAAACCACCGACCTTGCCGCCACCGCCCAGCGCATTTTGCCCACAATTCGTCAGTATTTTCGCGGAGGGCTAGATCTGGAAAAGCTGCGGAATTGTAAAACCGTATCCACCCGCGCCCGTCAAATTGCCCAAATTGCCATCGCCTACCGAGCGGCCCTGCGATCGCGAAACCTGATTGATGAAGCGGAACTATTTAATTTCGTTACGGCAAAACTGGATAGAAATTTTGATAAAAAACTTGGTGAAAACACCAGCGGCTTAAGCGGCCCGCCTCCAACACTCATTTACGGTTACCCCTGGGCAACAGTAGACGAGGCGCGATTTATTGCGGCGGCGGCACCGGCGGGCAGTGGGGTTTGTCTGGATGCGGCGGCAACGGGGGCGATCGCCCTGTTCCAAGAGTCCGGCTGGGACATTGTGAACCTGGCTGAAACCGCTTCATTGACCCAAATTACGCCCCAGGCATACAGCTTTGCCAACGGGGGCGCCGAAGTGCGCTGGGCCATGGGGCAGGTGAAGCAGTGGTTAATGGAGGGGGTGCCACCGCGTCACATTGCCCTGGTGGCGAGGGATGAGCGCACCTATGGGGAGTGGCTCGGCGATGTGGCGTGGGATTATGAAACCCCCGTGCGCCTGCTATTTAGTATTCCCCTGGCGGCAACACGGGTGGGGGGCTGGGTGCGAGATCTGCTGGAGGCGGCCACCAGTAATTTTCCCTTTGAAACCACCGCCAAAATTTTGCGCCATCCCCTGTGCGGCTACGGCGTGGTAGTGGATCCCACCCTCGCTGAGGGGGCGAGCACGGGTGAAACTGTCGAAAAAACTGTCGAAAAAACTGCCGAAGAAACGGCTAATAAAGCTAAAGCTCGCAAAGCGATAAACGATAACGCTGAAAATAACGATAACCCTGAAAATAATGACGAAGCAGCTAAATCGGCGGGAGCAAGGGACGACTGGTGGCATTTAGCGCGACGGCGACATCCAGAGGGGCTGGACGCTTGGGCGGCCATTGGTATTGATCTAAAAACCTGGTTGGAGCCGGGGGCCGCCAAGCAAAGTCGCGGGGACTGGGTGAGCTGGCTGGATGAGGTGATTTTTAACGCCAAGGTGCGATCGCGAGCCCAAACCTGTCCCCGAGAAACCAGCGCCATTAACGCCCTAAAAAATCAACTGGCAGCATTGGAACGCTTTCAAGAGGGGGACCCAACGCCCCAGGCTCAAGCCCCAAGTAAAGCCAAAAGTAAAGCCCCGAATAAATCCAAAAACCAAGCCCTAAACAATCTCACCCTGACCCAGTTTGCCGAGGAAATTCGTGATGTGCTGAGTCTGACCACGGTGCCCGCAGAGCCTAGACGGGCCGGCGTGGAGCTGCACCAGCCGCGAGCGATGGTGGGCAGTCGCTATGAGCACGTGATTATTTTGGGAGCCATGGAGGGGACCCTGACGGAGCCAATTGTGAATGACCCGGTGGTGGATTTTTACGATCGCAAAAGCCTAACCCGCGCCGGTATTCCCCTGGACAGCGCCGCCACCTT
>CALCTI010000067.1 GCA_937894105.1 uncultured cyanobacterium | reverse complement strand
ATCTAAATCTTGGTCTGTTTGAATCTTGGTCTGTTTGAATCTTGGTCTGTTTGAACCTTGGTCTATCGTAGCCTGAGCGGCTGGCGTTAATTTTCAGCGTCAGAGCCTTTGGGATGCAGGATCTGGATGGTTAGTCCTTCCCCTAGCAGCCGCTTGGCCAAGGTTTTTGCCTGGTCCCGCCTATCAAGCGCCGCAAACTGAATGTAGGGTTCCCCCGCCAAGGTGCGCACATAGGCATCGGGAACAAACTGACGTGCTTGGGCTAGCAAAGCCTCGCGATCGCCCGAATTATTGGTTTTGTAAGGCTCCACCACATAAAAATAGCCCGTGCCGTCGGAAGGAATCTCAGTGATTTCTGGCGCCTTTTGATTATCTTCCTTCTCGTCCGTCTCATTATCGCCCGATGCACTTTCTCCCCCCCCATTACCCTGGGGCTGACCTCCGGCAATGCCATCACCGGGCAACTCCGTCACCGTCGGCAAACCGCTAATAGTCGTATTGGCCAACACCTCTTCCTCACCCTGCGACGACTGATTTGTCCCCAGCACGCTCAAGGTTTCTAAATCCAGCCCGGCAAACTCTTGATTAGACAAATCTGGTCCTGGCACCGCTGCGCTATCCGACGCACCCTCCCCAGTAGTAACCGTCGTCGATTCTGTACCCGTGCCCACCGTCGTCGCCGGATCAAGCGCATCTAACCCTGTGGCATCAGCTACCGTGCGAAACACCTGCGCCATTTGCAGATACTGATCGCTATCGGGATAGTTGGCGTAATAGGTCCAAATTGTCCCCGCCGTCATCATCAAAATTGTGGCGACACCGGTACCGCTCCACCAGCTCCTTTTGTTCTTTTTTGATTCTGCGGCCCGCTGTTCCCGCACGCTAGGGAACGCATAGGCTTCCGGCGGCGGTAAATCCTCCGCAGGCACGCCCCCAATGGCGGCAAAATTTTGCGGTTGCGTTAACAAAGCGCTGGCTTGCCCAATCGCCGCTGTTTCTAGCGATTGATTTTCTAATGCTGTCTTGGGATCCGGGAGCGGCTGCTGAGAAATGGACGGACGTTGGGTAATCGCATCCTGTAACTCTGTCTGCTCTTCGTCCTGGGGCGTTAAATCCCCCGGGCTATCAAATGGGGCGATCGCGCCCCCGTCCTCGCCCAAGTCTCCTGGATCTAAAGAAGGCGGAAAATTGCCAGAAGCACCATCGGGCACCGGCACCGCTTCGGGCTGACCACTATCGGGAGAACGCCCCAGCCAAAACCGCCGAACCCCACCATTGGGACGCGGGCGCGATCGCCGATATCGGGCCAGTTCCCGGTCCAAATCCACATCCAAGCTTTCCAAAGCCGCTTGGATCACCGGATGGACACTATTCATGGCATCCCGGGAATTAGATTGGCGTCGATTTCGAGTGCGCATAAGACTAATAATATTTTTGGCCCGCCGCCAAACGCTTTAAGTGATTCTACGGATTTTACACAAGGATATTGAATCCTGTCGGAATCGCCACAAAGCCCGTCAAAATCAAGATTTTAGACCTTTTCGTAAACAGTTTCTCCTAAACCTGGAAAAGATGGACACAATGTCACAAGCTTACAGGGCCGAGCTTACGCAAGTTGCCTGGTCCTGTTTTAGCCCAAGATCCCATTAAAGAAGTGCGAAACAGTAGAAGCGATAAAAATAAACGTAACGGTCACACCCACCCCACACCTACGCCCACAACAACCCTTAGCTTACTTTTGAAGGGCGTCCCCACTGGGTAGGCTTCTGAGCTTAATTGACGGCGCAAATAATGGCGCGCCTTCGCAACAACCTAAGTCAGTAATAACCTGAATCATGGGCAATTTCGACTCAATCAGCCGTATTTTGACAAACGTAGAGCAGAATCCCCACTGGCAAACCCACCAGCAGCTGCGGCGTATTCGTGACCACTGGGAGGCGATCGCCGGTGAAACCGTTGCCCGCCACACCCGCCCCATCTCCCTCCAAAATCAGCAGCTTAAAATCGCCACCGCCAGCAATAGCTGGTCTCAAAATCTAATGTTTGAACGTCAGCGGCTGCTGCAAAAACTTAACCGCCACTTTAAAAATCCTCCCCTTAACCCGCCGGTCCAACAGCTACACTTTTCCACCGCCCGCTGGTCCCAAAGCCAACCCAAACCGTCGACTCAGTCATCACAGCCCGACGATACCGTCGCTGGGGACGATTGGGTGCAAGGTAGTGGAAAAGGTGACGGCAAAGGTAATGGCGAGGCTCCCGGGGGCGATCGCCCGCCCCAAAACATCAGCACTTCAGCCACCGACCCTGCCCAAGCCTTCCAAAACTGGGCTCATCAGATTCAGCAGCAAACCCAGACCCGCCCCCCGTGCCCCGTTTGTACCGCCCCAACCCCAGTCGAAGAACTTCAGCGATGGCAATGCTGCTCCCTTTGCGCCTCCCACCAGTGGCGTACGAACAGCCCAACACCGGCTAACCGTCAATAAACGCGACACAGCTCTTTCCACACCCCCTTCATTACCCGCTGGTCTGCGATCCCCAAGTAACCGGTAATTGGTCGCAACCGCAACGCCAGCATACAAGTTTTCTTCCGGAAAGGGTGGAATGAAAATCCCAATAGCAACATCTATTTTTTTGTTGTACTTTCGGGCTCAAACAAATATTAGAAAAGAAACCACAAAAGACCTTTTCCTGGCTTTTTCCCTTTCTTAAGCACTTCAAGCTAGTCTTTCCCAGAACTTTTTAAGGAAGCATTTTTATTGCATAGACAAACAAAATAAAGACAGAAAAGGGTGTTTACACTAACACTCAGTAAACCTTTTGAAATCTATTTTCCTTGATCCCCAGCCCCAAAAACTCCAAAGAGAGCATCTCCTGTCACGATTACTTTTTATGTCTAGACCATAAATAAAATATTAATATACTCATAATTCACTCATGAACCATTCCTGGTCCGAGGCCTCTCTCCACCTGGCTTCAGCACGAACCACCTTGGTTTAAGGCGGGGATCAATAATAAAAGGGAACTTACAGCACTCCTTCTAGCCTTGATCCCGAACAGTAACTGACTTGTCCGACACGTTTTTTCTCTCAGAATCTATCTGGTTTCTTCTGACAAGTTCTAGTCCACGAAAGTTGGGGTGATTGTCTGCCATTCAGCTTTATTCGCCCATTGTAAAAACAGGCAAATTAAAAGCAGACAAAAATATGCGTAAAGGGACGCTTTTTCTAAAGTGCCAATTTATGCTGCGTTTTTTGACATTTTCAACAGGATATTCCACGGGGCGTGGCATGGGTTTTTGAGATTCGATTTACGCTCTGTCAATTTGCGTTTGATCGCACTTGATCAACTGATCCTTGGAGCGTCCTTTCTCCCGTTCCCCTGGTCCGTGACCCTTGTCAGCTTTCCTCTACCTGTCTATTGTTGTTCCCCTTTTGCACCATGGACTCCCACTCTACTGGTTTGATTTCCTCCTGTCGCCATTGCCGCCACTACACCCCCGAGGGACGGCGCGGAGGACATTGCGGTCAACTGGATGCTTTGGTGCGCGGGGATTGGAAGGCTTGTCCCTTTGCCGTATCGGCTTTTCCGACCCATTGGAATGTGGCGGAGTCTGAGCCTACGCCCCTGGAGCGTTCCGCTGATTCGGTGTCTGCTAACCCGATACCGACGATCGCGGCCCAGGGATCCGCGCGCAAGGGTAAAAACTTGAAACAAGATAGTTTTAAGCGGAGGAAATTTGAACACCATAAAAATTTGGCGATCGCCCCTCCAAGCAAATCCCAGTCCCTAACTACTCAAGCTTGATTCCCAGCCCCTAAACAACGGGTAAAAAGTCCGGCAGGGGCAGCACCTCCCAGCGGGCAAGCAGGACGATCACCACGGAATATACCGTTGACCCGACGACGCCCCACAGGATGTCCCGCTTTAGGTTGCGCGGGCGATCGCCCCAGGCCACATCGGTGATGCCCACCTGCATCATCACAATGCCAATCACATTGGATAGCCAATAGCCCACCACGGTGCCGGGGAGAAACCAGTCCCCGTTTAACCAGGACACGCCGTAACCGAAGGCGTAGGCGATCGGTAAGTTGAAAAAGATGTCGTTCCACCAGGACAGGGGTGACAGCATATAGCCTAGCCCAGCCCAAAATCCGCCCCGAAGCCATCGGGTTATTTTCTGCCAGCGAGAGGGGGGCGAATTGATCGGCGTTGCGGTGGAGCTATTTTCCGATGCTTCGATGGAGATTTCTGCGGGTGTCTCTGCGGGCTTCTCTGTTGGTGTCATAGTAATCCCTAAAACTTTGGCGGCAGACTGGTGAAGGATTAGGGGCGAATTGGCGACGAAAAATAGGGACGAATTAGGAGCCAAAAATAGCAACGAAACAAGTCAAAACGAAACGGAATGGGATGAAATTGTAAAAAGTGCAAATGATTGTGCCATGGTAGCGCCCATTTCCCCCGCCTTCTAAATCCATGCCTTAAATTGGCCGTGAGGTCTCAACAGGCATAGCAACTATGGTGTCCCTACGTGAAGCCGGTATTGATCCCAACTGCTGGTATGGGGTGGCTCGCAGCACTGAGCTTGGCGATCGCCCCTTAGCGGTGGAATTGTGGGGGCGCTCCGTGGTGATTTATCGCCAAAATGACGGGGCGATCGCGGCCATGGACGACTGTTGCCCCCACCGGTTTGTAAAGCTATCCGACGGGGTGGTGGTGGATGGAGCCATTGAGTGCCCCTATCACGGCTGGCAATTTAACGGCGACGGCGGCTACAAAACCATTCCCTATTTGGCACCCAACCAACGGCTGCCCAGCTGTCGGATTCCCACCTATCCCGTGCGAGAACAGGATGGCTTTATTTGGCTATATCCGGTAGCCAACGTGGATCCTGACACCTTGCCGCCTCCCATGCCCATCCCCGAATGGGATCATCTAAACTACATTGCCAGCGTCGCCACCGTCGACTGTCCAGGGCATTTTTCCTTTTTGATTGAAAACCTGATGGATATGTACCACGGGCACCTTCACGATGATAATCAGGCGTGGGCTAATCCTCGGTAAGAAAATATAGTCACCGAAGGGGGGAACGTAACTGCGGAGTATGCTGCGAAA
>CALCTI010000066.1 GCA_937894105.1 uncultured cyanobacterium | reverse complement strand
GTCCCTGCTCCGTGAACTTAACGGCATTACTCAACAAATTCACCAACACCTGTCGTAACCGCACCGCATCCCCCATCACCACCGGCGGCACCGTATCTTCAATATCAAACCCAATGTGCAGATCCTTATCGCCAGCAATGGGATTCACCAAGGTTAACGACTCCTGAACGCACTGGCGAATTTCCAACGGATGCTGCTCTAGCTCCAACTGCCCCGATTCAATTTTAGAGAAGTCCAAAATATCGTTAATCAGCGCCAGCAGGGTCTCGCTGCTGTTGCGCAACACCCCCAGCCACTCCGCCTGCTGCCCATTTAAGGGCGTATCCATCAACAGCCCCGTCATGCCAATCACCGCATTCAGGGGCGTACGAATTTCGTGGCTCATTGTCGCCAAAAAATCCCCCTTGGCATGGCTGGCAGACTCAGCCGTTTTCCGCGCCTCTTCTAATTCGCGGTTTTGAACAGCCAACTGTCGCCGCTGTTCTTTTTCCTGCTCCAATAGCTTGGCTTGGGCTAAAGCAATGCCCACCTGTCCCGCTACTGCCTCTAAAATTTCCAGATCATCGTTGGTCCACTCACGCCGTTTTCCACACTGCTGCACAATTAGCAGTCCATTGGGCTGGTTTTGGTAAGACGTGCGCACCGCCGCCAGGGACGTAATATTGACCTGGCGACACAGGGGAGCCATATCTCGCAGCAGGGGGTCCCGGTGCACATTACTGCTGGAAATAGCCGCATCTTCTGCTAAAGCCACCTGGGCAAAGCAATTATTGTCAATGGGCAGTCGCACCTCCTTCAGGGAGAACTGCCCAGGCGCAAGATACTCCGCCGCACAGGGCACCCGCGGCTCCTGATCGCCGTATAAGTACAAATGACAGCGATCGCTCCGCAGGGCCTCCCCAATGCTGTCCACCGTGGTTTGGAGCACCAGTTGAGGGTTTAACGTTTGGCGAATATCGTGGGTCAGCCGCCGCAGTAGCAATAGCTGTTGATACTGCCTTTGTAGTGCAATTTCCGCCTGCCGCCGCTCCGTCACATCACGAAACAGCCATAAGTACCCCCCATACTCATCCCCCATCCAAATGGGAATAAAGTCCTCTTCCACCATGCGCCCGCTCGTTAGCTCCCAAGGACGGTGGGTCATTAGCTGACGCTCCGCAAAGGTCTGCTGCTGGGTTCCCAAAAACCGATCCGCTTGTTCAAAGCGTTGAGACATGGCTTGCGCCAACGCTGAATAGGGCAATGGCGACGACGGCTCATTGGGCACATTCAACTGAAATAGCTGCTGAAAAGTACTATTGGTCAACATCACCTGACCGGTTTCATCAATCAGCAGCACCCCCGCCTGGAGGTTTTGAATCAAGGTTTGCAAGCGCGAGGTGGTGCGCCTCAGGATCTTTTGGGTGGCCGATCGCTCCGCTTCTGCCTCTTTGCGATCGCTAATATCCTGCACCACCATAATCAAATACTCTGGCGCCCCATCGTCCTGCCGCACCAGCGACAGCGTGGCATGAACCCAAATCTATGCTCCATCAGCACGACAGTAACG
>CALCTI010000065.1 GCA_937894105.1 uncultured cyanobacterium | reverse complement strand
GGGCTGTCATCAATTGAATCCCTAAGTCAAGATCCGTAAGGGTTTCAGCCCCTAGTCTTTTTTGTTTTTAAAGGGCGCGTACTCCCCACTGCATAAGGCTTTTGGATATTAATTGATGACATGCCCTAAAAACCAGCTCAAATCTCCCCCTAAACGGTCCAAGCAATTGGCTCAATGCCGTAGTTTTTCAAATAGGTATTGGCTTGGGAAAAATGTTGATTGCCAAAGAAACCACGGTGGGCAGACAGGGGAGACGGATGGGGTGATGTTAGGACCAAGTGGCGATCGCGATCAATAAACTTCCCTTTTTTCTTGGCATAACTGCCCCACAGCATAAACACCACATGCTCCCGCCGGATATTAAGGGCATCGATAATGGCGTCAGTAAACTCTTCCCAGCCTTGCTCCTTGTGGGATGCCGCCTTGTGTTTTTCCACCGTCAACACACTATTTAGCAGCAACACTCCCTGGTCTGCCCAACTTTGCAAACAGCCGTGGTTAGGGGGCTTAATGCCCAAATCCTGATCAATTTCTTTAAAAATATTCACCAACGACGGCGGTTGGGGCACCCCCTCAGGCACCGAAAAGCTCAGTCCGTGAGCCTGCCCCGGTCCGTGATAGGGATCCTGCCCCAGGATGACCACTTTTACCTGTTCAAAAGGGGTGCTATCCATGGCATTAAAAATCAGCGAGCCGCGAGGATAAATGATTTTACCTGCTGCTTTTTCATTTTTTAAAAATGTCTTGAGCGCCAGCATCTGGGGCGTCGCGAAAGCACCTTCTAGAACTGCTTTCCAAGAAGGATCAAGCTTAACGGTGTCCTTAGAAGGCGGCGTAATATTTCCTGTCATGGCGCTTCAAATCGATTTTTATTTAGCAGACGCACGGTCTATTCTGCTGACGGTCTATTCTGCTGACGGTCTATTCTGCTGATTTATTGATTGTAGCGATCGCCCCTACCGAATTCATTAGCCCAAGGGAATTACGATGGGAGCAACAGATTTTTTAGTGATTGGCAGTCCCGAACTATAGCCATGACATCAACCTTAACGAATCAAGTCAATCGATCATGGGTGCCGCCACTGGAAAATGGCGATCGCCTCACCCGCGACATATTCGAACAGCGCTACGCTGCCATGCCCGAGATCAAAAAAGCAGAACTGATTGAAGGATGTGTCTATATGGCTTCTCCCGTTCGTGTTACCCAGCACGGCGATCCCCACGCTCGAATTATGGGTTGGCTGGGATTTTATTGGGCAGCCACGCTAGGAATCCAAGTGGCGGACAATGCAACGGTGCGATTGGATGCGGATAACGAAGTACAGCCCGATGCCCTGATGCGCCTGAGGAAAAACGGTCGGTCCACCGTTAGCAACACCGGCTATATTGATGGCGCACCGGAATTAGTGGTGGAAATTGCGGCCAGCAGCGCGTCTATCGATTTAAACCAAAAGCGCTATGTGTATCGACGCAATGGGGTTCAAGAATATTTGGTGTGGCAGGTTTACGATGAAATGCTCACTTGGTTTCAGCTTCAGGATAGTGAGTA
>CALCTI010000064.1 GCA_937894105.1 uncultured cyanobacterium | reverse complement strand
TCGCCCGGCACCCAGCGCGGCGGCGTTCCCTTCCCCAGCGGGATTCGGTCCGATGCCAGCGTTAACAGCGTCCTAGAAGGGTCGGCGTTTATTGTGGGAATCAGCGATTTGGATGCACTGCGCGAGGGATTGGGCGATGCGGGGGATGTGACGATCAACGTGGACACCCTGCGCCTCAGCGATGGTAGCGAGTTGGCGGTGAGTAATGAGGCGCTGGATAATTCCCTGGGGCAGTCCCAGGCGGGGGATTTGTTGGTGCGGGCAAACCGGGTACTGTTGGAAAATGGCTCGCGAATTACGGCGGATCCTTCCACCGGCAGCGGCGGCAACGTCAATATCCAAACCAATTTGCTAGAGCTACGGAATGGCAGCCAAATTAGCACCAACGCCAGTGGCACCTCCACCGGGGGCAATATTTTCCTCGATGCTGAGCTGGTGGCAGCCTTTGGGAATAGTGACATTACTGCTAACGCTGTCAACGGAGCCGGTGGACAGGTGGCCATTGTCACCCAGGGGCTGTTTGGAGTGGCTTTTCGCGATCGCCTGACCCCCACCAACGACATTACCGCCACGTCGGAATTGGGCGCTGAATTCCAGGGACAAGTGAGCATCACCACGCCGGAGTTGGATACGGGATCGGGATTAGTGGAACTGCCCACCACCGTTGTGGATCCCACCCAGCGCATTACCAATCACTGCGCCGCCTTGGGGAGTGAGTTTGTGGCCATTGGGCGGGGCGGGCTGCCGACAGATCCTACGGTGGCGCTGCGCGATCGCTCCGGCTGGGTGGACTGGCGCGACCACACGGGAACCTTGGCTACGGCGCGGGTTGCACCTCGTCAAAGGGGGGGCGATCGCCACAGCATTGCCAGCGCCAACGGAGTCAGCACCAACGTAACGGAGTCCCCCCTACCAAGCCCCTCCCCAACGGGATCAAGGTTAGTGGAAGCCTCGGGATGGCATCGCAATAATAATGGCGGCATATCTTTGGAAAACGCTCAAGAAGTGGCGATCGCAACGCCCAACTGTCAACAACTCAGTTCCACGCCATCGTCTTAAGATTTAACCGCAGAATAATTTTTTAATCGCAGAATAATTTCAACAGCTTTACCCTCCCTCCCTTTCTCCCCCATCGCGCCATGACCTCCCGCGCCTTCCGCCAATTAGTTGCCTTCCTAGAAGCCCTAAAGCTCTCCTTAATAAGGGGTATTGGGAGAATTTTGCGGTATTTCAGCCGCCGACTGATCGCTAAC
Organism: uncultured cyanobacterium; assembly: GCA_937894105.1. GTDB lineage: Bacteria > Cyanobacteriota > Cyanobacteriia > CACIAM-69d > CACIAM-69d > CALGDE01. The sequence goes on along the minus strand of CALCTI010000064.1, from coordinate 1,122 downwards.
AAGATTGCTAGCAAGCAGGAGGAATCGCTGAGGATTCCCCCTCGGACTTCCCGTGTTAAGGGGAGAAGGCGGGAAACTATTAAAGCCACCACCAAGTCCACCATCTACACGGCATTGGTGACGGTGGGGGCGATCGCCGCAATTGTGCTGGGCTCGGGAGAATTAAGCCAGGCGGCGGATCCTGCTGTTCCCGCCGGAAAGGCTGAATCGGTGGCGGCTGAATCGGTGGCGATCGCACCCGGCTCTTCGCCCGACTCACTGCTACGTCAGGGACAGGCACGCTACGAACTGGGCTATCTAGCGCAGGCAGCCCAGCTTTGGGAAGCGGCTCAACAGCGTTACCGTAGTGCCGATAATTTTATTGGCGAGATCCAAGCAGCGAACTACCTAACCCTCACTTGGCAAAATCTGGGGCGACAGGCGGACGCGGAAGCTCTGAACCAAACGGTGCTTGATCGGCTAGAGGCAGCAATGAGTGCAGGCAACGAAACTCAAAAACCTTTGATGGGGCTAAAGGCTCAGGCGTTGAACCATCGGGGACACCTGCTTTACGGCACGGGTCAACTGGATCAGGCGGCAGACACTTGGCAACGGGCGGAGGATGCTTACCGGGCGATCGCCGACACCACCGGGGAAATTGGCAGCGTGGTGGCGCGGGCACGGGCTCTCCAGGCGCTAGGACACCACCATCGAGGTCAGGAGCTGCTGGAAACGGCGATTCTTTCATTGAAAGATCAGCCCCCTAGCCAAATTAAGGCGATCGCCCTGCGGGGGCTGGGGGAAGCGTTTCAAATTGTGGGCGACCCGGCCCAGGCTTACCTGGCCCTACAAAGTAGCCGCGACATCGCTGAAATGGTCAACTCGCCGGACGATGTGGCCGCCGCTTGGATTGATTTGGGACATTTGGCGCGGCGGGAGCGGGCCAATGATTTTGCCCTGAAATATTACGGCGAGGCGATCAATATTGCCGCTTCTCCGGCGATCGCCCTCCGAGGTCAACTCAACGAACTGCAAACCCTAATCGACGTGGGTTCCCCGGCAGCGATAAAAAAAATCGATCCCCTGGCAGCGGATCTAGAGGCGCGTCCCTTAACCCACGACAGCCTTTATGGACGCATCAAC
>CALCTI010000063.1 GCA_937894105.1 uncultured cyanobacterium | reverse complement strand
GCTTTTGCAAGGGCAGATGCAGATTCACAGCAGTGCTGACCAAGGAACCCTTATTCAGGTCACGATTCCACGATGATTCGGATTTTGCTGGTAGATGATCAACCCCTTTTTCGGGAAGGACTGGCTTCCTTGCTGGTTCTGGAGGAAGACTTGGAAGTTGTGGGGGAAGCTAACCATGGGCAGGAGGCCATTAAGCTGACTGAGCGGCTTCAACCCGATGTGATTTTGATGGATGTGCGGATGCCCGTATGCAATGGCGTGGAAGCGACTCGCGAAATCCAGGCGCGCTTTCCCTGGGTTCGGATTCTGGTGTTGACCACGTTTGATGAAGATGAGTATGTATTTCAGTCTTTGGAGGCGGGAGCTTTGGGTTATTTGCTTAAAAGTACGTCGGCTAAACAGGTGGCGATCGCCATCCGCAATGTGCAGCAGGGCTACAGCCAGCTCGGTCCGACCATTGCCCCCAAGGTATTTTCCAAGGTTAAATCCCCTCCGGAAAGTCCTCAAACCGATTGGCAAACTGTCTTTAACCAACGCGAACTGGAGATTTTACGACTCCTGGGACAGGGGCACAGCAACCGGGAAATTGCCGAAGCTTTGCACCTGACAGAGGGCACGGTAAAGAATCATATGACGAATATTTTCTGTCAGTTGGGGGTCGGCGATCGCACCCGAGCCGCCCTATGGGCTTACGAAAACTTACTTTGAGCGAGTTCCTTTATGACCTTGCGGCGATGCTTTCACATCGTTTTTTAAGCGCTTGATTATAGTGGGGCAAGGCTTAACTGGCATTTGGCCAAGCTTGCATCTGATATAGCTTTGGATTAAGCCCCGTCTGCTTGCGAAACGCTTTCGCAAAATGATTGCGGCTACTGTAGCCTACGGCTCCTGCAATCTGCTCTACCGACAGGGTAGACAGGGTTAGCAGTCGCTTCGCCATCCACAGTCGGCAGTCCCGCAGATATTGATAGGGCGTTACACCATACGCCGCGTGAAAGCCCTGGTTTAGCTTGAGCCGATTGGTATTCACCTGTCGTGCCAATTTTTCCACCGACGGGGGATGCACCAGGTGACGTCTTAAAATCGCGGCGGCTTGGTGAATACAATCCAACTCGACGGGATGTAAATTGGGATGGGCGATCGCCTCAATGCGCAACGTCACCAGCTCCAGCGCTTTTTGCTCCAAATATTGACGACGGGCAGCACCTTGGTAAGGACAACTGAGAATTTGCCCAATAATAGTTTCCATTTCAGTGGTGATGGGCAGGCGATTAGCATACTCCAGATCAATGGAGGACATATAAATGTGATCACACAGGGGAGAATCAAGCCAATCATCATAATTGGTGATACGGTCCCCCCGAGCGATACGAGCTTGGATTAGGCGGAGCATCTCCGCAACACTTAATCCAGATCGCCCCCCCTGGGAGCGCCAAAAATGTTGGACGGTAGCTTCCACAAGCTGCTGCGTTTGAGGATGAAAACGATCGACACAAGTTTGGGCATAGTCCAGGGTTAAGGCAGCCCCTTGGAAAATCACTTCCACTTCCAAAACCGGTTTACCCACGGGCACTACCCCTAAACCTTTCAGATTAAACGTGGGAAAGAAGCTGCTACATCCCTGTCTCATGCCACGTATCGGAAACTCAAATTTAGCGTTAGAGTTTCCG
>CALCTI010000062.1 GCA_937894105.1 uncultured cyanobacterium | reverse complement strand
CGGTCGCAGTACTGGCCCTCATCTACACTTTGAAATTCGCAGACCAGGCAAGGGCGCGATTAATCCTAAGGCAATGTTGCCTAAAGGGGGTCTGCGCGCAGCGCGTTAGTGGTGTCATGAAGGTTGGCTTATCGATTGCCTAAGTGCGTCGGTAAGTAAAATTGGAAAAATTGGGGGGACAGGTTTTGACCACCTGCCCCCCTTCATTTTTGCGGCGGTCATAGTTGATTCAATCAAGAACAAGACACGCTGAGGCATTTTGCCAAAGCGAGAACCGCAAAGTATTGACGAAGTCAATACTTTGCGGGTGATACCAATTCTCTAAATTTCTGCGACTAACAGTCCATCTTGAAGCCAGTGCTATCCCGTTAAGAATTTAATGGTCTCCTTCGATAGTGGATTCACCCAAGCGCTAATCGAATCCTGCAGCTCAGACAAATTATTCCAACGCTTCCAGGCATAGTCTCGCCTCATTTATTCCCATAGTCCTAATTTTCTCTGTAATTTAGCGAATTAGTATGACAAGATCAGTGATCGCCAACTGTCTCGTTAATCGATAAATTGATGACTGTAAATGATGATTATAAATTTGCGTCGAGACGGCAGTCGGCGTAATTTATTCGGGCGATGTGGCTTTTAGGGCTGCTTCAATGACTTCAACTCCCGCATCTGGTTTGCACGATCGCTCGGTCAGAATCCGTCGCCATTGACGACTGCCGCGCTGCCCGGCGAAAAGCTGGAGCATATGACGAGTGATTTTATTGAGCTTAAAAACCCTGTCGGTGGGAGGATGGCTGAGCCAGTGCTCAATATAGGGCACCATGGCTTCGACCACTTCTCGGCGGGTGGGCGTGGGGCGATCGCTCCCATAAAGCTCCCGGTCCACAGGGGCGAATAAATAGGGATTGTCGTAGGCGGCGCGACCGACCATTACTGCGTCCACCTGCTGTAGATGCTGATAAGTGTCTTGTAGGGTCAGAATTCCGCCGTTGATTTCAATGGACAAATCAGGAAAATCCTGTTTTAGAAGGTAAACCTCTTCGTAGCGCAGGGGGGGAATATCTCGATTTTCTTTGGGGCTCAGACCTTGGAGCCAGGCTTTGCGGGCATGGACGGTGAAGCGATCGCATCCGGTTTGGGCGATCATCCCTACAAATTTCGCCAAACCATCGTAGTGGTCGTGATCGTCGACGCCGATACGGTGTTTAACACTAACCGGTAAAGGGGAGGCCGCTTGCATGGCGGCAACGCAATCGGCGACGCGTTCCGGCTGTAGCATCAAACATGCGCCAAAATTGCCGCTTTGGACGCGATCGCTGGGGCAGCCCACATTTAAATTAATTTCGTCGTAGTTAAAATCGGCGGCGATACGGGCGCACTGGGCAAGCTGTTTCGGGTCGTCGCCACGCGCTGGCAGCACCAGGGGCTTCTCGTTGGGATGGAAGCCTAGCAGGTAGTCGCGATCGCCGTGGATTATCGCCTGACTGACCACCATTTCCGTGTACAGCAGCACGTGCCGGGAAATTTGCCGCATAAAGTACCGGTAATGGCGATCCGTACGGTCCATCATTGGAGCGATGCTAAGGGGATTTCGCCCCCCAGACCGTGACGGGCTAAATTTCTCAACCGATGGCGAGGCCAAAACCATAGTTTGCGTTGCGAGGGCTAGGTAGCGTACTGGGCTGCCTGGATTTTAGGAGGGTTTATAGACAAGGGGTTCAAAGGGTTTCAAAAGAGGATTAAACCTTAAAACTGTCGCAGCCATTTCACAATGTTAGAGGCTGCGGCGTCGGTGGAGAAATTTTTCATCACTTCACGATAGCGAGCAAAATCCCGGTCGATGCCAATTAGCTGGGCGATCGCCCGAGCCATGGGCACCCCGTCGCCCACGGGAATCACCTGGAAATTAGGCACCCCGGTAAAATCAGTCGCCGAGCCCACCGCGTCGGTCGCAATACAGGGCAGCCCCGCCTGCATCCCCTCGTTCATCACCAACCCCCAGGTTTCGCCAGCTCGTTGGGATGGCAAGGTGGCGGCGTCGGCGGCGAGGTAATAAGGTGGCAATTCCTTTTGATTTTTAAAGCCCGCAAAATGCACTTTGACGTGGGAAAGCTGGGCTGCCTTGGTGCGCAGTTCCTTTTCCAGCTCACCAGAGCCCAGGTAAATCACCCCTAGGCGCTGCTGTTGGTCGGTCGATAGCTGGGCAATGCCTTCCAAAATTAGCCCCGGGTTTTTCTTGGGAATCAACTTGCCGCTAAATAAAATCACCGTGCGATCGCCAAAATCCAGCTCCGTACGCAGCTCATTCCGCTGGCGCTGTTTCTCTTCGGCGGGAATATTGATAAACCGGTCAGGCACGCAATAGTAGGCCAAACCAACCCGGCTGTGGTGAATGCCGTGGGCGATCACGTGGTCCTTGTTAAGGGTGCTAATGGCGATCGCCGAGTCAAATAGGGTATACATCAGCCGGTACACCAGCGATCGCAGCTTGGCTTTTAGGGGCGATCGGGTCACCGCCTCGTCGTTCGTTTCCACCCGCAGGGTACAGGGAATGCCCCGCAGCCGCGCCAGGATCGTCGCCCACACCGCGCCCCGATAGTTCAGGCTATGCACCAGGACGCGATCGGGCTGTTCTTCGATTAGCAACTGCCCAAATCCCGATGCATCTAAATCCTTAAAGCCCGCTGGCTGCTGAGTTTGGTTTTCATTGACAATGCGCGATTCATAGCCCGCCAGCAACGGCTCATCCCAGGCGAAGCTGGTGCCAAATTCAATATCCCGATAGCCCTGAATGGAAAAATCTGACAGGTACACCACCACACAGTCGTCGCCCGCGCCCGTCAGGTGATCGGACACGGCCCGAAACACCGGCGCGTGATATTGCACAGGATGGGACGCCAAAATTAGGAGTTTCATTGAGGCTATGGGTTCCTTGAGGTCAGGTAATTGCGGGGAGACTGTTTGTTTTACGTCGCCTAGTGGGGAAAATCGGGGACCCTGTTGGGAAACCTAAGGGCATCACCCATTGCCTTCAAAAGACAGCTTTCAAAGACCGATTTTCAAAGACAGGCTTTCAAAAGCTTTGGGCAGTGAGTGGCACCGTAACCCGTGTAAAAAATAAACTAGGATCTGTAAACCTTGTAGTTCTAGTCTCTGGGGTTTAATCGATGACACCCAGCAATAAAAATGGCGCGCTTTGGAAACACACCCATTCCTGGATTGCTGAGGACTAGGAGGCGTCATTAGGGCGATCGCCCCTTTCCCCACAATTTTCCCTATGACCTACAGTATTCCCATCTCTGACCTACCCGCCACAGAACGTCCCCGGGAAAGGCTAGCAGCCCAAGGTTCCAGCAGCCTGTCCAACTCTGAACTGTTAGCAATTTTGCTCGGCAGCGGTCAGGGAAAAGGGAAACTGTCAGCAGTCGGTCTGGGGCATTTAATCCTTAAAACCCTGGATACTTACCACCAGGATCCCTTAACGGGTCTGCGGGACACCACCCTCGAAGAGCTGACCCAAATTCACGGCGTAGGCTTTGCCAAAGCAACGTCAATTTTGGCGGCGGTGGAGTTGGGAAAACGCATTGCCCAGTCGCGCCCCCTAGAGCGGACCATTGTGGATAGTCCCAACGTGGCGGCGGCGGCAATGGGGGAATACCTAATGTGGCAAGCCCAGGAGCGGCTGGTGGTGTTGCTTTTGGACGGGCGCAACGGGTTAATTGCCACCCAGTTAGTCACCATAGGCTCGGCAACGGAAACCCTGGCTCCACCGCGCGAAATTTTCCAAGCGGCGGTGCGGCAGGGGGCCGTAAGGATTGTGGTGGGGCACAACCATCCGTCAGGCAGCCTGTCTCCTAGCGACGATGATATTGAGCTAACTCGCCGGCTATTGATTGGGGCACAGGTGTTAGAAATTCCCCTGGTGGATCATTTAATTTTGGGGCGCGGCGATCACGTTAGCTTGCGGAAGCTAACGGACTTATGGAGCGAAATTCCCCAGGGAGAGTAAGTTAAGCAAGAGCGAGGCGATCACTCAACCCTTAAAAAGTTTTCAACCTTGAGAATTTCCAGGAGAGCGTGTTATGTTTGGGGTCCGTTTGGGCGATTAGCACAGGGGTAGCGCGCTTCCTTCACACGGAAGAGGTCACTGGTTCAAATCCAGTATCGCCCATTTTTAAAGCCGTGATTTTACGGTCATCCTGCGGATAGAAAAAAGGACATTTTTCTGGGTTTCGTGGTTAGGGATAGAAAACGGATAGAAACCCCTTCCCAGAAAAATCAGCCCCCGTGACCAGAAAAACTTATAAAGGCGGTAAGAAAGGGCGGTGCAACGTGTGCGCCGACAATCACTACCTGCGAATTTCAATCCCCGCCAAGTTTTTTGGGGGAAAGCGTGTTTTTCTTTACTGCAATATGGAGGACACGGTGGGCAACGTAGTGGCGGCCCAGGAGGTTGCCGACGCTATGAACGCAGATATCGCGGCGCGGTGTTTTGACCTGTCCCTAGACCGCTATAAACGCATGGTCTCTACGGACGAAATAGTTCAGCAGAATCACGATAATTTTGACGGCAGTATTCCAGGGGTACACGCAAGGAAGCTGGCGACCCTATGGCGGCGCTGGGTGCCTCACCTGCTGCTGTCGGAGGAAACCTACAACAACAAATATCGGTGGGTTGAGCGCTACATTCAGCTTTATGACCCGGACTGGGACAGCACCGACTGGACCAATGAAATCACCACCGGCGCTAGTACGTTTAACGCCTATATGAGCTACGTTCGCCGGTGCGTCGAGTGGGCTTTGGACGAGGGGCTGATCAAAGGTCGTAACCCCTACAAGAATATTTCTCGGTCAACTAAAGGGCAGACTAAGAAGCGCAAGGGGTTCAACACAAAAGAGAAGCTAAAAATCCTGGCGGAATTTAAAAACCCCACCCATCCCGACCCGGAACAGCGCGATCGCATCCAATGGCATTACCTAATGGTGCTGTTCTGGTTCCTGACCGGGCTTCGAGTGGGGGAGGTGTCCGGAATTAAGTGGGTAGACATCCTTTGGGATGAGGGGCAAGTGGTTGTTAGGCGATCGCAGTCGCGGGACCACTCAAACGCTGGCAAAGGGCACCGACTAAAGGAGAAATCCACCAAGACCGGGGTGGTGCGGGTGCTGGACATGAACGAATCGGTGCGGGAGGTGCTGATGCAGGCGCAGGCACGGGCGATCGCCGGTAGCGATTTAGTGTTTCCCTCCCAGAGCGGCGCGGTAATTGACATGGGCAATTGGCGGCGGCGTGTGTGGTACGGGGTGCTAGACCGCGCCGGAGTGTCACACCAACCGCCGAAGAATGTGCGCCATACGCTACTAACGGAAGCAGCAAAGGATCCCACTATCGGCGTGGTGGGTGCCGCAAAAATTGCTGGGCACACCACTACCAGACCGGTGCAGGACAATTACATCGACGTGACCGGCGTAGCCCAGCTACCCAGTGGCGATCGCCCCTGACTCGACGAAGCTACCAGGGTGATCGCCCTGCTGCCATGGTCTGATAGCTTTTAAATCACGCTGGTTTAGCTTGGGTAGGCTGTTTCCTTTAGCGTCCCGACAAAAAACCTTTCCCTGCTGCACTGAATAAACTTCCCAGGGTTGAGGGTAGTATTGCAACGCCGGGATGGGATCCCCCACATGCTCGACCTGCTCCCCTACGTCAACAAAGTCCCCCGCCTGGGCGATCGCCCTCAACCAGTCGGGAGCCGGTCTTGGCCCATCACAATAATCGCGGAACGTTTTTATGGAATGACAGTATCGACTAGGCTCCTCATTTCTTGCTATTGTGAAGCCTTCGAGATTGGGTTGTGAGACCCTGGAAATGATCACTGGAGCACCATTTACAGACCATTCAGATCCAATTTTTATATCCTTAATTTCTAGAAAGCGATCGACATGATCTACAAATGGCTGTGATCCTTTCAGTGATTGGGTTTGAGGTGTAGATCGCGCGATCGACATTTGATCTACATGATCTACAGTTTCGA
>CALCTI010000061.1 GCA_937894105.1 uncultured cyanobacterium | reverse complement strand
AAGTGCGGGTTTAGCTAGAACCATCATTTTGGGGTAGTTAAAGCGGATTTGGTATGAGGTGATGGGGCGATCGCTCCAGACTCAGAACAACATAAACCCGACTCAGCAGAAATCGAGAAAAAGTGGGGGCAAGTTAATGAAAAACTTGCCCCCACTTTTTCGTTCCGGCTGACTGTCTCGCTAATTAATGAATTGACAAGAGTGCTGGAGAACAGAGTAACTCCAGCACTCTTGTAGGACCCTAGCCTTCACTAGGCTCTTCCTTAGGAGCTTCACCGGTAGCCGCCTCCGCAACTTCGCCCACATCAGCGACGCCACTGCGCCTGACCGCAGCGCTAGCGGATTGGTCATCCACCATTTCTTCATCTTCCAAAATGGCAGGATTTCGACCGCCAACCGCCTCTGAAGACAGGTCCAAATTGCCTTCGCGTTCATAGGCTCGGGCAGTGCGATCGTCGAGAATCATATTGTCCCCGAAGGTCTCCTTATCGCCAATCAAAACAGCCCCATCAGCTGATTGCCGCCCTTCGTAAGCGCCATCCACATCAGCGCTGCCATCATCGTAGGCATTAAAGCCAGTACCCGCCGGAATCAGGCGACCGATGATAACGTTCTCTTTGAGACCTCGCAGCCAATCAGACTTTCCTTCGATCGCCGCCTCCGTCAGAACCCGAGTGGTTTCCTGGAAGCTCGCCGCCGAAATAAAGCTGTCGGTATTTAGGGACGCCTTGGTAATTCCTAACAGCACAGGCGTGTACAGGGCTGGAGCCGCGCCGGTAATAGACATCGCCTCGTTAACCCGCTCCACCTGCTGTAACTCAATGAGCTCCCCAGGCAGCATCGTCGTATCGCCGCCGTCGTCGATCCGCACCTTGCTGGTCATTTGCCGCACAATCACCTCAATGTGCTTGTCCGAAATATTAATTCCCTGGGATTGGTACACCGACTGCACCTCGTTCACCAAGAACGTTTGCACCTCCTGTAAGCTGGACAGCGCCGCATCGTAAGACGCCATAAACTCGCGGTTGTAGTTATAAAACACATCGAGAATTTCGTGGGGGTTCGAAGGACCATCCGTCAAGGCCTCCGCCGCTGCCACCGTATGCCCGTCAGGAATCATCACGCTTTGACCAATGCCAATGGGGTATTCAGCAATGGTGCCATCAGATTCGATGACCTTAATTTCAACGCTCTCGTCGTCGCTATAAACCACTTGGGCAGTGCCTGGGCGGCGAGCCAGGATACAGGCTTCCTTGGGCTTACGGGCCTCCAGCAGTTCCTCAATTCGCGGTAAACCCTGAATAATATCTCCCGTTTTTGCCCGCTCAAAAACCAGCAGCACCAGGTTGTCCCCGCGCTGTACCAGATCGCCGTTATCGATATGGAGCACCGCCTGGGGAGATACACGATAGGGACGCCCTAACCGCAGGGCAATTTGACCATCGGCGACTCCCTCAACGCGCCCTGACTCCGTTGCCAACAACCCGTCGGCCACCTTACTCTTCCCGGCAACCACCATGTCACCAGGACTTACCAAAGGGATTTGCCCCCCAAGGTCTAGGGACACTAGATCACTGGCCCGCTCCACCAGCAACCGCCGCAAAATCTCCGCATCATCGCGAATTCCGCGGACCACACCCGGATCCTTACATTGAATTTCCGTACGAGCCACCACAGCATTGGGTTCCACGTGGTCGCCGTCATCCACCAGCAAACGAGTTTGGGTGCTGCCCTGGGTGCTATCCGCCGCAATATCACGACGCACCACCAGCGATTCCAAAATCACTAACTGGAGCCGCAGGTCATTCTCATCGCCGTTGAACCCTACTAACTCAATATCTGCT